>JBFLWB010000059.1 GCA_040758155.1 Thermodesulfobacteriota bacterium | reverse complement strand
TCGAGGCTCTTCCGGTAGTGGGCGATGGCGCGCAGGACCTCCGCCCGGTTCTGCAGGACGATGTCCTTCCACATCTCCGGGTTGCTCGAGGCGATCCGGGTGAAGTCCCGGAAGCCGCCCGCGGAGTATCCCAGCGGGACGCGCGACGGCAGCGTGGCCACCGAATGGACGAGGGCGTACGCCACCACGTGGGGCAGATGGGAGACGTACGCGAAGACGTGGTCGTGGATTTTCGGGTCCATCCGCAGCGCGACCTTCGAGCCGGCGAGCCGCCAGATCCGCTCCACCTTGCGGAGGGCGTCCTCGTCCGTCCTGCGGGTCGGGGTGGCGATGAACGACTTCCCGCGGAACAGCGAAGGATCGGCCGCGGGAAAGCCCGAGTTCTCCGTTCCGGCGATGGGGTGACCGCCGACGAAACGGACCCCGCGCCGCGCGGAGCGCTCCCCTTCCCGGACGATGTCGGACTTGACGCTCCCCGCATCGGTCAGGATCGATCCCGGGCGCAACCGCTCCCCGAGGAACCGGACGGCAGCGAGCGTTGCGCCGACGGGGATACACACCACCACGACGTCGCAGGCCGCAAGCTCTTCCCGGGTACAGCCTCGGGAGATCGCCCCCGCCTCGAGGGCCATCCGCACGTGTCCCCGGTTCCGGTCGCATCCCCACACGTCGGGCGCGCCGCGCTTTCCCTTTAGCGCCAGGGCCAGCGAGCCGCCGATCAGCCCGAGCCCCAGGATTCCCAGACGTTCCCGCGGCACAGCTTAAAGCGTCCTCCCCACGGCCTCCGCCACTTTCCGCAGCCGGCCGAGCACCTCGGCGAACTTCTCCGGCCGGAGCGACTGCGGGCCGTCCGAGAGCGCCTTCTCCGGCCGGTCGTGCACCTCGATCATCAGCCCGTCCGCCCCCGCCGCGATGGCCGCGGCGGCCAGCGGCTCCACCAGCCCCGCCTTTCCGGCCGCGTGGCTCGGGTCGGCGATCACGGGGAGGTGGGTCATCGACTTCAGGACGGGGAAGGCCGACACGTCGAAGGTGTTCCGCGTCGCCGTCTCATACGTGCGGATGCCGCGCTCGCAGAGGATGATCTTCCGGTTCCCCTCGGAGGCGATGTACTCCGCCGACATCAACAGTTCCTGGATCGTGGCGCTCATCCCCCGCTTCAGGATGATCGGCTTGTCGAGGCGGCCGACCTCCGTGAGGAGGCGGAAGTTCTGCATGTTCCGGGCGCCGATCTGGATGATGTCGGCGTAGCGGACCACCAGATCGATGTCCCTGGGGTCCATGAGCTCCGTGGCCACCGGCAGCCCGGTCCGCTCCCGGGCCTCCGCGAGATGCTTGAGGCCGTCCTCCCCGAGCCCCTGAAAGGCGTAGGGCGAGGTGCGCGGCTTGAACGCCCCACCGCGCAGGAAGGTCGCGCCGCAGGCGGCGACGCCTCCCCCGATCCCTACCATCATGTCCCTCCCCTCCACGGAGCAGGGGCCGGCGAAGACGGCGATCGCCTTTCCGCCCACCGACCGGCCGTTCACCTCGATGACGGTGTCTTCCTTCTGGAAATCCCGGCTGACGAGCTTGTAAGGGGACAGGATCCGGAGCACCTTCTCGACGGCGGGAAGCCCTTCGAACCGCTCCGGGTCGAGCTTCCGCTCGTCCCCGATCGCCCCGATGATGGTGCGCTCGACGCCGCGGGAGATATGTGCGCTCAAGCCCTGCTGGCGCAGCGATTCCTCGATCTGGCGGACGTCCCCTTCGGTCGCGCCCGCGCGCAGTACGATGATCATGCCGATTCTCCTTGCGTTATATGGCTCTGGGGTACGACCCCAGGATCTTCATGAACTGGGCCCGCATCTTCAGGTCGTTGAGGGCGCCCGCAACGGGTTCGTCCGCGATGTGCCCCGTCATGTCGATGAAGAACAGGTACTCCCACGCCTTCTTCTTGACCGGGCGCGACTCGATCTTGGTCAGGTTCACGTTATGCTTCGCGAACGGCTCCAGCATGAGGTGCAGCGCGCCGACCTCGTCCCTCGCCGAGAAGAGGATGGAGGTCTTGTCGTTGCCGGTCCGCGCGGCGGGCTGCTTCCCCAAAATGATGAAGCGCGTGAAGTTGTTCGTGTTGTCCTGGATCCGCTTCCGGATGGTCTTCAGCCCGTAGATCTTCGCCGCCGCCTCCCCCGCGATCGCGGCCGACGACGGGTCGTCCACGGCGAGCTCCGCGGCCCTCGCCGTGCTCTCCACGTCGAAGACCGGGACCTGGCGGAGGTTGCGCTCGAGCCATGCGCGGCACTGGGCGATGGCGTGCGGGTGGGAGTAGACCTTTTTCACGTGCTCGATGTCGCCGGTCACGGATAGCAGGTCCTGGTCCACCTCGACGAGGATCTCTCCGCAGATCAGCAGGTTGTGGTCGACGAACATGTCGAGGGTGTTGCTGACGACCCCCTCGCTCGAGTTCTCGATGGGCGCCACGCCGTACTCGGCCACGTTCCTCTCGACCGCGTCGAACACCTCGGTGAGATTGATCTGCGGGACGTACAGCGCGCTCTCGCCGAAATGTTTCAGGCACGCCTGGTGCGTAAAGGTGGCACGGGGGCCGAGGAAGGCGACCGACAGCGGCTTTTCGAGCGCCAGCGACGCGGAGATGATCTCCCGGAAGATGGCCTTCAGCCCTTCGTTGGGGAAGGGCCCCGGGTTCACGGAGGACAGGCGTCGCAGGATCTCCGCCTCCCGTTCGGGGACGTAGTACTTCATCCCCATCTCGCCCTTGATCGCGCCGACCTCGAGGGCCGCCTTCGCGCGGCGGTTCAGGAGGGCGAGGATCTCGTCGTCCAGGGCATCGATCTCGGCGCGCAGCCGCTTCAGGCGGCTCTCCGTCACCCCGCGGACCTCTTCTTCATCTCTCCCATCTCCCGAAACTTCCTGTACCTGCGATCGAGGAGCTTGGGGACCGGCATGGAGAGCAGCGGCGGGAGCGTTTCCAGAAGCGCCGCCCGGAGCGCTTCCGCGGCGGCCTTGTGGTCCCGGTGAGCGCCGCCCATCGGCTCGGGGACGATCCGGTCGATCACCCGGAACTTCTTCAGATCCGCGGCGGTGTTTTTCATCATCTCGGCGGCCACCTCGGCCTTCGCGGTGTCGCGCCAGAGGATCGAGGCGCACCCTTCCGGAGAAATAACCGAATAGACGGCGTATTCCATCATCAGGATCTCGTCGCCGACTCCCAGGGCCAGCGCGCCGCCGCTCCCGCCCTCACCGACGACGACCCCCACGATGGGGGTCTTCAGGTGGGACATCTCCAGGAGGTTCCTCGCGATCGCCTCGGACTGCCCGCGCTCCTCCGCCCCGATCCCCGGGAACGCGCCGGGGGTGTCGATGAACGTGATGACGGGCAGGGAGAACTTCTCCGCCAGCCGCATGGCGCGCAGCGCCTTGCGGTACCCTTCCGGGTTCGCCATGCCGAAGTTCCGCTGGATCTTCTCGTTGGTGTTGCGCCCCTTTTGCTGTCCGATGAGGAGCGCCCGCTGCCCGTCCAGCTCCGCGAAGCCGCAGATCATCGAGGGATCGTCCCGGAACGCCCGGTCCCCGTGGATCTCCAGGAAGTTCTTGA
Organism: Thermodesulfobacteriota bacterium; assembly: GCA_040758155.1. Lineage (NCBI taxonomy): Bacteria > Pseudomonadati > Thermodesulfobacteriota > Thermodesulfobacteriota bacterium. The sequence goes on along the minus strand of JBFLWB010000059.1, from coordinate 4,399 downwards.
AGATGAGCCCGACGTAATCGGTCATGTACGGCCGGTTCGGATGGCGCGCGAGCTGCGTGATCTGCCACCGGGTGAGGTTCGAGAAGATCTCCTTCCGGATCTTGCCGATCTTCTTCTCCAGCTTCACGGCCTCTTCCCGGACGCTCTTGTCGGTCCCGTCGTCCAGGCGCTGGAGCTGATCGAGGCGGTTTTCGAGATCGATGATCGGGCGCTCGAAATCGAGGTATTGGAGGATCATCCGGCGCTCCCTGTTGTGGCGTAAACCTTTATTTTATTCTGATTTTGGATCACGACAAGAACATATTGATCCGATGCCCGGCCTCCCGGACGGCCCCCGCCGGATCGAGCCGGACGAGGGCCGGCTCGGCCGCGAGCCAGGTGATCTGGCGCTTCGCGTACCGGCGGGTGTCCCGTTTCGTCGAGGCCACGGCCTCCGGGAGGGGAATCCCGTCGAGCAGATGGGCTATCGCCTGCCGGTACCCGAGCCCTCCGAGCGGTTTCAGCTCCCTTCCGTACCCCCGGTCGAGGAGCCACCGAACCTCGTTCAACAGTCCCCGGCGGAACATCCCCTCCGTACGCTCGTCGATCCTCCGATACAGCGATTCCCGATCCGGCCAGAGGGCGAGAAAGAGGGAGCGGTACATCTCCCTCCCCGCGCCCCACGCCGCCCTCGCCCGGCTGGGCGGGATCCCGCCGACGCGGGCGATCTCCAGGGCCCGGACGACGCGGAGCCGGTCGGAGGGGTGGACCCGGGCGGCGGTATCCGGATCGATCCGCGCCAGCTCGGCGTGAAGCGCCGCAGCGCCCTCCTCCTGCCAACGGCGGTCCAACTCGCCGCGCACCGCTGGGTCCGCGGGAACCGGGTCGAGCCCCCGCAGCAGCGCTCGCAGGTACATCCCCGTCCCCCCGACGACCAGCGGCACGTTCCCGCGGGCGACGATCCCCGCGATGGCCTCCCGCGCTTCGGCCACGTATCGTCCCGCGTTGTACGGCTCGTCAGGGTCCGCCACGTCGATCAGGTGATGGGGGACCCGGCCGCGTTCCTCCGGGGAGGGCTTGGCGGTGCCGATGTCGAGGTGGCGGTACACCTGCAGGGAGTCGGCGTTGACGATCTCCACGGGAAATGCGAGGGCGAGGGAGAGCGCAAGGTCCGACTTTCCGGAAGCGGTTGGCCCTGAGAGGACGATGATTCGGGGGGCGGGAGTGCTCCAGTTCATAAATACGGTATAGCACCGAGAGCGTCGATGCGCCGCATCCGGCAAGGCGCACGACTGAGGCGTACTGTGGAGTACGCCGCAAGGAGCGCCCCTCTTCTCGGACAAAATACGCTCCCTGGGGTACCCCCGGGAGCCGATACGAAAACATGCCTCGGCATGAGGGGCACAACTCCGCCGGGGGCGGCAGCGATGGCCATGGATGGCCAAGTGCCGCGGAGGGCATGGAGGCCCGGGAGCGGCCGGCGCTCGAATGCTACCGTATTTATGAATTGGAGCACTTATCCCGTGCGGTGGAACAGGGCGTCCAGCCGGGCGCGGGAGAGGCGGATCCACACGGGGCGGCCGTGCGGGCAGCTATGGGCGGCCACCGCCTCGTCCAGCTCCGCGAGGAGGCGGCGGATCTGCTCCGCCGTCAACAGGTCCCCGCCCCGCACGGAGGAGTGGCAGGCCATCCGCCAGAGCTCCCGGTCCGCGTTGAAGATGTCCTTCGGGCCGGTTTCCTGGACGCGCAGCGACTCGCACAGCTCCTCCCACCAGCCCGGCGCGTCAAACCGGGACAGCGCTGCGGGCCCCCCCGCGATCCGGAACGCCGCCTTCCCCTCCGGCTCGAAGTCGAATCCGGCCCGTTCGAGGAAGGCCTCCAGGAGCTCGCGCTCGCCGGGCAGGATGCCCGGGAGCTTCGCCTCCAGCGGCTGGAGCCAGCGCTGGACCGGCGCGCTTCTCCCGAGATACTTTTCCTTCAGCCGCGAGAACACGATCCGTTCGTCCGCCGCATGCTGGTCGATCAGGATCAGGGCGTCCGGCCCCTCGCACACGAGGAAGGTCCCCAGGATCTGCCCCAGGGGGCGCAGGGAAGAGAAGAAGCGCTCTCCCGCGGATTCCGCCGGGCGGAACGGCAGGGGGGCGGGAGGGGCGAAGGCGCCGGTCCGGTGCAGCGTGGATGGCGGGAACGGCGCCGCTGACGATGCCTCCGTTCCGGCGGCCCGCGTCGGGGTCCCGTGCCGCTCCGGGATTTCCCCGAGCGCCCGGCCGATCGCATGGCGCGCCAGCTCGTGCAGGTCCCGCGGGTAGCGGAACCGGACCTCGGTCTTGGCCGGGTGCACGTTGACGTCCACCTCGCCCGGCGCGCAGGTGATGAAGAGATAGACCATCGGCAGCCGATCGGCAGGGAGGATCCCCCGGTACGCCTCCCGGACCGCCGCATGGAGCCCCCGGTCCCGGAACCGCCGCCCGTTGACGAAGAACCAGAGGCCGGATGCGCCCGCGCGGGACGCCTGCGGCAGCCCCGCCCAGCCGAAGACGCGGAAAAACGCCGAGGAAAGGTCCACGGGGACGAGGTACTGCGCGTCGTCCCCCGCGTGCCGCCGCGCGCGCTCCGTCGCCGGCTCGCGGCTTTCATAGGAGAACGTCCCGGCGGAATCGATGAGCCGGAACGAGATCCCCTCGCCCGGAATCGCCACCCCGTGGAAGACGTCCCGCAGGTGGGACGATTCGGTGCGCTCGCTTTTGAGGAACTTGCGGCGGGCAGGAACGTTCCCGAACAGGGCGGAAACGGTGACGGTCGTTCCCGGGGGGGCCCCCGCCTCGCGGACAGAGCGAATCTCTCCCCCCTCCGCCTTCAGCTCAGAGGCGGCCGGCGCCCCGGCGGGCCTCGTCACCAGGGCGAGCCGCGACACGGAGGCGATCGACGGGAGCGCCTCCCCCCGGAATCCGAAGCTCGCGATGCGGTCGAGGTCGTCGGCCGACGCGATCTTGCTCGTGGTATGCCTCCGCAGCGCGAGCTCCGCCTCTTCCCGGGTCATGCCGCACCCGTCGTCCGTCACCCGCAGCGTGAACGGGAAGGGGCCGGAGACCTGCGCCTCGACGGTCCCCGCGCCCGAGTCGACCGCGTTCTCCAGCAGTTCCTTCAGGACCGACGCGGGGCGCTCAACCACCTCTCCCGCGGCGATCCGATTGACCAGGTCGTCCGGCAGAGGCCGGATGCGCCCCGCCAACTATTTCCTCCCGCGGCGCGCGGGGAGATCCGTCCCGATCCGGATCTCCGCCCTCCGGATCCCGGAGAGCCGGCGGTCGAACTCGGCCCGGCGCTCCTCCGATCCCCGCTCCCCCATCAGCGCGCGGGCGATCTTTTTCCCTTCCTCCACGCCGGGCTGGTCGAAGGGATCGACCCCGGCGCATTCCCCCACGATCGCCGTCACCCACTCCCAGAAATGGAGGAACGCGCCGACGTGCTCTTCGTCCCTCGCGCCGATCTCCATCCGCACTATGGGCCTTCCCGCGGCCCACAAGGCGCCGATCGTTCCCTCGAACTCCGCGTCGAAGAGATCCCTCAGCGGCCGGCCGCCGAGCATCGCCATGTCGGGGGCGAACGCCGCCTTGGGGATGTTCCCCTTCTCCCTCCCTTTCATCCATCGGACGAAGGTGAACACCTTGTCGCCGGGACCGTCCTGGTAGAGCTGCACCTGGGAGTGCTGGTCGGTGACGCCGAGGGCCCGGGCGGGCGTCTGCCCCACCGGGCTGCCGCAGGAGCGCTTCTTGCCGAGGCTCTCCCCCCAGAGCTGCTGCCACCATTCCGCGACCCGGTCGAGCCCCGCGCCGTACGTGAACCAGACCTGGACCGGCTTCGGGACCTGGTAAAGGTAATGGGCGTACACGGCGGAGGCGAACCGGACCGGGTTGTCGGTCCCCTTCGTGTGACGGAAGATCGATTCCATCTGGGCCGCGCCGGCGAGGAGCTTCCCGATCCGCACGCCCGCCATGGAAAGCGGGAGGAGCCCCACGGGGGAAAGCACGGAGAACCGCCCTCCCACGTTCGGGGGGACGGCGTAGCTGCGGATCCCGTCGGTCTCGGCCATCCTGCGGAAGACGCCCTTTTCCGGGTCGGTGACGAGGATGAGCTGCTCCTTCCACTTCCTCCCGGCCGCTTTCTTCAGCGCGGCGATCGCCATGGAAAGCTGGGCGTTGGTTTCCGCGGTCCCGCCCGACTTGCTGATCGCCACGACGACGGTCTTCTTCATCGGGTGCGACGCGAGGAGGGGCACGAAAACGTCGGGATCCACGTTGTCCGCGACCGTCAGCCGCATCCCGTTCCGCGCGGCCGCCCCCCCCAGCGCCTCGTGCACCGCCCGGGTCCCCAGGGCCGATCCGCCGATCCCGAGGACCAGGAGATGGGTGTGCTTCCT
>JBFLWB010000058.1 GCA_040758155.1 Thermodesulfobacteriota bacterium | reverse complement strand
GCCCGACCGAGCGCCCCACTCCCGGGAAAGAAACGCTCCCTGGGGTACCCCCGGACGCCGGCACCATCATGCCGTTCCCGGCGGGAGGGGCACAACGCAGTAGGTGTGCCCGTATCCGCCGCCGCAGGAGGCTGGTGAGAAATGCGGGCTGGCTCCCGGCGGCTGACCCGGGATCACCCCACGCCGGGGCCGATCGTGGGCTTTTCGCCCCAGACGGCTTTCCGGACGGCCGAGCCCGCGCGGATCGCGAAGGGCAGAAGCGCGGAGACCAGCACGAGTGCCCAGAGGACCTTGCACACGGGGGACGCCCACAGGGCGGCGATCTCTCCCTGCGAGATGATCAGCGACTGGGCGAGCGACCGCTCCATCACCGGTCCCAGCACCAGGCCGATCACCAGCGGCGCCGGCTCGTACCGGTACTTGCGCATGACGAAGCCGAGGACCCCGGCCCCCAGCATCACCCAGACGTCGAAAAGCTGGTTGTTGTCCGCGTAGGTCCCGACGGCGCACATGACGAGGACGATCGGGATCAGGTACCGCGGCGACACCCGGACGATGCGCGCGAACAGCCCCACCAGGGGAAGGTTCAGGACGAGGAGCATGAAATTCCCGACGTAGAAGCTGCCGATGACCCCCCAGAAGACGTCGGGCCGCTCCTTCAGCAGGAACGGTCCCGGGGTGACGCCCTGGAGGAGCATCCCGCCGAGCAGGACGGCGGTGGCGGGGGTGAACGGCAGCCCGAGCGAGAGCAGCGGGATCATCGCGCCGCCGGCGGCCGCGTTGTTGGCCGCCTCGGGGCCCGCCACGCCCTCGATGGCGCCCTTGCCGAAGGTTTCCGGCCGCTTGGAGATCCCCCGCTCCAGTGCGTACGACGCGAACGACGCCATGGTCGCCGCGGGCCCGGGCAGGAGGCCGATCAGGAATCCCATCACGGAGCCGCGACCCATGGGGGCGACGGACCGCTTCAGCTCGTCCCGGCTGGGGTAGAGCTCGCGGAACCTGACGGGGACCACCTCCGGCTCCTCCTCCCTCCGGGAAAGGATGGCCAGCACCTCCGCGACGCCGAACAGCCCCGTCGTGACGGCGATGAAGCTGATCCCCCCCTGCGCGGCGCCGATGCCGAAGGAGAACCGTTCCAGCCCCTGGATGGGATCGACCCCCACCATGGAGAGGATCAGCCCGGCCATCATCAGGAGCAGCGGGCGGGTCCGGGTCTTCCCGGTCAGGTTCGAAAGGACCGCGATCCCCAGCACCGTCAGGGCGAAGAACTCCGCCGGCCCGAAGGCCAGTGCGGAGCGCGCCAGCAGGGGGGCGAAGAACTGCAGGACGATCACGCTGACCGTTCCGGCGAAGAACGATCCGATGGCGGAGATCGCCAGCGCCGCGCCGGCGCGGCCGTTTTTCGCCATCGCGTAGCCGTCCAGCGTCGTGACGACGCTGGCGGGCTCTCCGGGCACGTTGACCAGGATGGATGTCGTGGAGCCGCCGTACATGGAGCCGTAGTAGATCCCCGCCAGCATGATGAGCCCCGCCGTTGGCCCCAGCTTCAGCGTGAGGGGGATGACCATGGCCATGGCCGCGGCGGGCCCCAGCCCCGGCAGCACGCCGATCAGCGTCCCGAGGAGCGCCCCGACGAAGCAGGCGAACAGGTTTCCCGGCTGCAGCGCGGCCAGGACGTGGGTGGAGAATCCGCTCTCGAGCATCCCGCGCGTCCTTTCGGCCCCTTAAAACAGCAGCCCGCTTGGGAAGGAGATCTTCAGCCAGCCCACGAACACGAGGTAGCAGAACAGGCAGAGCCCCGCGGAAAGGAGGACCGGCTTCCACAGGCCCGCTTTTCCGGAGAGACGGCTGACGCAGACGGCGAAGAGGAAGGTGGAGACGAAAAAGCCGAGATACCGGATGCCGAGGATATACAGGACGAACGCCGCGATCAGCAGGAGCGACGCCCTGCCGCCTGCCGCTCCCGGTCCGCCGCCTTCCGGGAGGGAAGCCGGTTTCGCCCGCCGCTTCCATTTCCAGAGGGCGTGGACAAGCTGCCAGGAGCCGAGGAGGACCACGAACCCTCCCGCGATCCTCGGGAACACCCCCGGCCCGGGGGACGCCGGCGAGTCCACGGGATACCGCGAGGCGTAGATCAGGAACGCGGCCCCGAACAGGACCACGACGACGCTGCTCGCGATGTCTTCCCGATGCTGCATTCGGCCTCCCCCGGTCCGGAGTTCTTGCCGCCGCGCCGAAACGCGGCTACTTCTTCAGCAGCCCCGACTCCTCCATGATCTCCCGGGTCTCCTTGTCCATCTTCGCGACGAAATCGCCGAAGACGGCCGGGTCCTGGTACCGCGGGGTGGTGCCCAGGGAGGAGGCGAACTCGATCCATTCCCTGCTCTCGATCGCCTTCTTCACGATGGGGGACAGCTTGTCGACGACCTGCTTCGGCGTCCCCTTGGGGGCGGCGATCCCCCTCCACTGGTCGAACTCGAGGTCGACACCGGACTCGGCCATCGTCGGCACGTCGGGCCAGATGTTGATCCGCTTCGCGCTGCTGACGGCGAGGATGCGCACTTCGCCGGCCTTCACCTGGCTGAAGACTTCCGCGGGGTGCTGGCTGGACGCCTGGATCTTGCCTCCCATCACGGAAGCCACCGCCAGGCCGCTGCCGAACGGGACGTGGACGACCTGCGCCTTGGCCTTGGAAGCCATCGCCAGCGGCACCATGTGGGTGACGCTGCCCATCCCCGAGTTCCCGATCGTGATCTTGCCGGGGTTGGCCTTGGCGTAGGCGATGAATTCCTTGAAGTCCTTCCAGGGGGCGTCCTTGGCGACGGCGATGCACACGGTCTCGATGCCGACCCCCGCGATGGGCACGAACGCGGTGTAATCGTACTGGATCTGCTTGCGGGCCGCGAGGGTGTTGATGGCGCCGGAGTACCAGACCAGGGTGTAGCCGTCGGGCTTTGCGCGGTTCACTTCGTTGTAGGCGATGGAGCCGCCCGCGCCGGTGACGTTGCGCACGACCATGGGCTGCCCCAGGTCGCGGGAAACGATCTCCGCCAGCTTGCGCGCCTGGATGTCGGCCGCCGCGCCGGCGGCGAACGGGTTGATCAGTTCCACCGGCTTCTCGGGCCACACGTCGGCCGCCGCCGGGACGGTCCCCGCGGCGAGCAGCGCCGCGGCGAGGAACAGGGATGCAACGATCGCGGTCCTGCCGTTCGTCGAACGCTTCGTTCTCATGGCTCCTCCTCGATCTGCTGTTTTTGTTCGGTCCGCAGGATCATCAAACCAACGCCCAGGCTTCCTTGATGACGCGCTTCGTATTGGCGAGGACGGCTTCCGAGCTCTCTTCCGCGAGCAGGGGGCGGACCTCCGCGCTCAGGACCGGCCGCTTTTCCGGGCCGATGAGCTTCAGGTCGCGCAGGAGCCGGAAGTATTCCGTCACCTGCGGGGTGTCGGTCTCGCCGCCCGGCATCCCGAACCTCGGCTGCAGGTCCCCGTACCCCGGGTGCCGCCGGTCGCGGAACGCACAGTTCCCGATGTGGAAGTGCATCGGGAATTTCCTGACGAGCGGGATCGAATCCTTCGGGTCTTCCCGCAGCAGCGGGAAATGGGAAAGATCGGCCAGCACGCCGAAGTTCGGGAACTCCTTGTGCACGGCTTCCGCGACGTCGGCCGCATCCTTGAAATGGCCGATCAGGAAGCACTTGTCGATGTCGTAGTCGAAGACCTTCATGTAGATGTCCATCCCGCCCTGCTCCTTCGTGTAGCGGCAGATCTCAAGCAGGGAGTCGATGAGGATCTTCTTCGCCTCCTCCTTCTTTTCCTCCCCGGGGTGCTTTCCGGAGAAGACCCGCATGCAGGAAGCGCCGAGCTGGAACGCCTCGTCGACGCCGTTCTTCATCGCGCCGAGCGCTTTTTTGCGCTCCTTCGGGTCGAAGGCGTTCATGTCCAGCTTCTGGGAGAACAGCCTCGGCTGGTTCGCGTAGCAGACCTCCAGGTGCGAGGTCTCGAGGAGCTTGCGCGCCTCGTGCCGCACCTTGGGGTCCTTCATCCAGCCGACTTCCACGGCCGTCCAGAAGTCGTCCTCCACGATCTTCCGCAGCGTCTCCACGATCGGCCCCTCGCCCGTGGTCGCCTGCGGGTACGCCTTGAAGTGCACGATCCCCAGCTTCATGTACCGGTATATCGAGAAGTTCTCCATGGGCTTCCTCTCCCGGAGTGTGAAATTCCCTTCAGTGCCCCTTCACGACCACCTTGATCGCGTCCTCGATCCGCTCCCGGAAATACTTGAACGCCTTCGGGACCTCGTCCAGCGGGAAGGTGTGGGTGTGCATCAGCTTCGCGTCGAACCGCTTCTGCGCCATGAGGGCCGCCGCGCGGTGCGTCGCCCG
>JBFLWB010000057.1 GCA_040758155.1 Thermodesulfobacteriota bacterium | reverse complement strand
ACTCATGAACGTCCCCGTTTTGCTGTTCTGCTCTTCTCGTCAGAAAAACACCAGCGTGATCAGTCCGAACAATGGTATCAGGACGCAGCAGGACCAGCCCATGTAGCCGAGGAAGGAGGGCATCCGGACGCCCGCCTCTTCCGCGATCGCCTTCACCATGAAGTTGGGGGCGTTGCCGATGTAGGTGTTCGCTCCCATGAAGACCGCCCCGGCGCTGATCGCGACGAGGATCGGGGCGGAGACGCCCGCGACCAGCCCCGTTCCCCCCATCCCCTGCGCCAGGCTGAAGAAGACGAGGTAGGTCGGCGCGTTGTCGAGGAAGGACGACAGCAGGCCGGCGGCCCAGAAGAACTGGGCGGGGGCCGTCACCCCGAGTTCCCCTCCGCGGGCCTTGAGGATCAGCATCGCCGGGATCATGGTGGCGAAGATCCCCGCGAAAAGGATGGCCACCTCTTCGATGGGGTGATAGGTGAACTCGTTCTCCTTCCGCAGGCCTGCCGGGGTTTTCCATACGGAAACGACGGCGGCGGCCACCATCAGGGTCTCCCGAAACGGGGTCGGGAGGAAGACGGCGGCGATCACCGCGCCCAGCAGGAGGAGGTTGATCTTCCCTTCGATGGAGACCCGCGGGGCGGCCGGGGCGGCCGGGGCCCCGTTCTCCATGAGCCCTTCGAGGGCAAACGCCCGGCGGTCGACGAGGAAGAAGATCCCGATCAGCGCGCCGCACGCGGCAAGCCACATCGGTCCGACGTGCGTGAGCGTCCAGAAGAACGGCACCCCCTTCAGGTAGCCGAGGAACAGCGGCGGGTCGCCGATCGCCGTCAGGGATCCCCCGATGTTGGCGACGACGAAAATGAAGAAGATCACCACGTGGGCGGCCCGCTTCCTCCCGGCGTTCGCCCGCAGCAGGGGGCGGATGAGGAGCATCGACGCTCCCGTGGTCCCGAGCAGGTTCGACAGGACGGCCCCGATCGCCAGGAAGGAGCTGTTTACCGCCGGTGTGGAGCGGAACGTCCCTCGGACGAGGATCCCTCCCGACACGATGAACAGGGCGGCGAGGAGCACAATGAACGAGCCGTACTCCAAAGCGGTGTGGGCCAGCTCCATCGGCGCGCGAAGGAGGAAGAACGCCGCCACCGGGAGGCCGAACGCGAGGGAGACCTTGCCGAAGTGGCGCACCCAGAACCTCGGCGCGAATACGGGGAAAAGGGCGATCGAGAGGAGGAGGCCGGCGAACGGCAGGACGGACCAGAGGGGTAGCGAGAGGCCGACGGCGATGGGATCGTGCGCGGACAAGGTCCCGGCCGCCTACATGTAAAGGAAGAGGTTGCGGCGCCCCTCTTCGACGAGGCGGCTGGTGACGGACATGCCCAGCAGATCGTCCCAACGGTGCTCGCCCCAGCCCCCGAGGACGACCGCGTCCGCGTTTTCCTTCTCGCAGAACGCAAGGAACGCTCCCGGCCGGGGGCCCGGGATCACCCGCTCCTGCCACGGGGAATAGCCGGCGTCGGTCATCAGGTTCCGCGCCGCGGCCAGCTTCATTTCGCCCGATTCGGGCGAGTCGTCCACCGCGAGAAGGATCACCCGGCACCCCTCTTTCCAGAGAGAGAGCCGCGTCATCGCCCCGATGGCGCGCTCGGACCGGATCCCTCCGCCGCAGCCCGCCACGACCGTCCCGACCGGCCGGTACGGCGTGCACGCCAGCAGCACGGGGATCCCCCCGTCCCGCAGCAGCGACAGGATCAGCCGCCCCGGCTTGTCGTCGAGCTCGGGGGAGAAATGGGACGCCGCCGCCGCGACGACCAGGTCGCACCCCCCCGCGGCCGCCAGCAGCTCGTCGTGCGGATCCCCGTCCCGGATCTCCCCGTGAGCGGACACGCCGGCCTTTGCGCAGACTCCGGTCGCCTCGAGGATGGCCTCGGTGCCTTCCTCCATCATCCGCTTCTCGACCTCTTCTGCCGCGTGCTGCGCCAGGTGGATCGCGGCGACCCCGCCGCCCTCCTCGACCCGGTGGATCTCCTTACGGTCCATCGGATACACGATCCGGATCTCGCCTCCCCCGGCCGCGGCGACATCGACTGCCAGACGCAATGCATCCTGGAAGGACGGGCCCTTGGAAACGGGAAGCAGGACGATCACGGGCACCTCGCCGGTTTCGTCAGGCGGCCTCCCGGATGGGAACCTGGATCTCGGTCAGCATGTCATCCTGGCTCCCGCCGGCATGCGGCTCGGGCGCGACGAAGAACAGCTCGCGCGGCTCCCCTGCCGCCTCGACGGAGTTTTCCCGGAGCCAGTCTAACACTTTTTCATAGGTGCACTGGATCCACTCGTAGGGCCCGCGGTGGAAAAACGAGGCGACCCGCGCCTCCGGGATCTCGACGATCTCCGTGCCGGGGATGAGCTCCTCGGGCTCCTCGTTCAGCGGGAACAGCACCTCGTAGTCCGAATGGAACTTGTCGGGGACCCGGATGCCGCCCCTTCGCAGCCCCAGAGCCGGCTCGCGGAACTTCAGCCGCCCTTCCATCGCCTTGTCATAAAGCCGCGTGAACGCGGTGTCCACGTCCCACAGAGACATCTCGCCCCGCATGCCGATCGCCCGGATCCGGGGAACCTGCTTGATTTCGTGAAACGGAGTCATTGCCTGCTCCTTCCTTTTCAATTGAATCCACCTTCCTCGATGCACGTTAGATATCTCTTTGGATTCGGACGTTTCCGCTCCCAATCGTTTTCTCCCCCCTTTGCTTTCCGATTCCTCCTCCCGATCCCCGAGACGACTATAAAACCTTGTTTAAAAAATTCTTGACACCGGCCCGCCCCCTGCGATACGGTACAAAATAGAAATGCTATTTTAAACAGTAAAACCAGGGGAAGGAGGAGGGTGAGGTTATGGCAGAGGAAAAGCAGACAAACCGGTGGGGTATGGTCGTCGCAGCGTTGATCATGCAACTATGCCTGGGGGTCCTCTACTCCTGGTCCGTCTTCCGGGGACCGCTGATGAAGGAGCTGGGATGGACCGTCAAGGAAGCCGGTTACCCGTACATGGCCTCCCTGTTCTTCTTCGCCTTGGGGATGATCTTCGCGGGAAGATGGCAGGATAAGGCCGGGCCGAAGAAGGTCGCGATCTTCGGCGGCCTGCTGCTGGGGGCCGGCGCCCTGCTGGCCGGGGTGCTGTACAAGACGGTTCCCGGCCTGGTGTTCGCGTACGGCATCCTCGGCGGCCTGGGGGTGGGCTTCGCCTACGTGACCCCGATCGCCACCTGCATCAAGTGGTTCCCCGACATGCGCGGGACGATCACGGGACTGGCCGTGTTCGGCTTCGGGGCGGGCACCCTCGTCTTCGGGCCGCTTATCTCCAAGCTGCTCGCCAGCACGGGGATCGCCAACGCGTTCTTCGTCGTCGGGATCATCATGCTCGCCGGTGTCTGTGGCGCCGGCGCCCTGTTCAAGGTCCCCCCCGCCGGATACAAGCCGGCCGGCTGGAATCCGCCTGCGCCGGCCGCCGGGACGGTCGTGAAGATCGACTGGACCCCGGGCGAGATGACCGGGAACGCGCAGTTCTACATCCTGTGGCTCATCTACTTCGTCGGGGCGGCGGCGGGGCTGATGATCATCGGGCAGGCGGTGCCGATCGGGGTGGAAGTCGCCAAGCTCGACAAGGCGGTGGCGGCGGGCGGTCTCGGCACGATGGCGCTGCTCAACGGCCTCGGCCGTCTGGTCCACGGCTCGATCTCCGATAAGATCGGCCGGAAAAACACCGTCATCCTGATGTTCGCCGAGTATCTCGTGGCGTTCCTCCTGCTGCTGCCGAACTCGGACACCTTCACCAAGTGGCTCGTCGGGATCTGCATCGTCGGGTTCGCCTACGGCGGATACCTGGCGCTGATGCCTTCGCTGACGGCCGACTACTTCGGCACGAAGTCGCTGGGCACGAACTACGGCTACCTGTTCACGGCGTGGGGTATCGCGGGGATCGGCGGCCCCTTCATGATCGACGCGATCAAGGCGACCACGGGGGCGTTCACCCTGGCGATGTACTACATCTCCGCGGCGTGCGTTGCGGGAATCGTTCTTACCTTCATTTCCAAGAAGCCTGTCTTCAAGGAGAGCATGAGCGCCCATCCGAAACCGGCCTGAAGCACCCGTTCCGATCCGGAGCGGTCGAAAGCGGCCCCCCCTCCTCCCCGGGGGGCCGTTTTCTTTTCCCCGCTGCGGATATGGGGATAAGATGAGCGGATGCTGCGGACTGCCGCCCTTCTCGCCTGCCTGCTCCTGACCCTCCCGTCCCCGGCGCTGCCCGAGCGGGGAGAGGACAACGCCTCGGTGGTGCCGCCGCTTGCGATCCGCGTCGTCGCTGTGGGCGACATCATGATGGGGACCACCTTCCCTGAAGAAATCCTTCCCCCGGGCGACGGGGCGACGCTGTTACGGGACGTCCTTCCGTTGCTGGAAGGAGGCGACATCGTCTTCGGCAACCTGGAAGGCGCGCTCGCGGAAGGGGGACGCTCGCCGAAATGCGGCGACTACAAGCCGCGCCCGGGACTCAAGCCCTGCTTCGCCTTCCGAATCCCGCCCCGGTACGCCGGGCACCTGCGAGCGGCCGGCTTCAACGCGCTCAACGTGGCCAACAACCACACCATGGATTTCGGGGCGGAGGGGATGGATAGCACCCTTTCGGCGCTCGACAACGCGGGGATCCAGCCGGTCGGAGGGTGCCGGATCGCCCGGTTCGAGGCGGCGGGGAAACGGATCGCCATCGCGGGATTCTCCTACTCCATGCCCACCCCGTACGTCTACCCGATGCTCGACATCCCCCGGGCCCGGGAGATCGTCGCGGAGCTGAAGAAGGGGCACGACCTGGTCGTCGTGTCGTTCCATGGCGGGGCGGAAGGCTCCGGCGCCCTGGCCGTCCGGGACGCGGAGGAGGAGTTTCTCGGCGAGAACCGGGGGAACCCGGTGCGCTTCGCGCGCGAGGCCGTCGAGGCGGGAGCGGACCTCGTGCTGGGGCACGGGCCGCACGTCCCGCGGGCGATCGAGATCCACCGGGGGAAGCTGATCGCGTACAGCCTGGGGAACTTCGCCGTGTACAGCATGTTCAACATCAAGGGGCCCAGCGGGCTGGGCTACGCGCTACGGGCGGAGCTCGATCCGGAAACGGGGGACATCCTCTCCTTCCGGACGCCTTCCGTGGAACTGCGCCACCCGGGGGTGCCGCGCATCGATCGTGAAGGGAAGGCGGAAGCGCTGCTGCGGAAACTGTCGGAGGAATTCCTCGCCGGGGAGCCCGACGCGGGCGCGCGCCGGAAGAAGCTTTCGGAAGTCTGGGGCGGGGGTACGACCCCTTAGTTCACCACGTCGTTGGTCGCGTACAACAGCCGCCTGGCGCCGATGTACCGCTTCACGTAGTACGGGTGGTCCATGGACGTGATGTTGACCCTCCGGGCGCCCGACGAAGCGTGGATGAACCGGTTGTCGCCCAGGTAGATTCCCACGTGGGAAGGGTATTTCGCGTACGTCTGGAAGAAGACCAGGTCGCCGATGGACAGGTCGCCCCGGTCGACATCCCTTCCCACACCGAACTGCTCCCTCGCGGACCTCGGCAGGTCGAGGTTGAGGAGGCCGAAGACCATCCGGACGAAACCGGAGCAGTCGAAACCGGTCAGGGAGGTCCCGCCCCACACGTAGGGGATCGAGATCATCTTCTTCGCCACACGGACGATCCGGCTCTGCGGCATCTCCTCCGCGCTATCCTGTGCGTCCTGCGCAGGCGGCAGCGGCTGCGCCGCCGCGATCAGCTCCTCGACGGTGACGAAGCGGGCTGTGCCCTCGACGGCCGGGTCCGCCGCCTCCGGCGGATCGGTAAGCGCCAGTTCCTGACCGGGCACCAGCAGATCGGTATCCAGCCCGTTCCGCGCCATGATCTCATCCGTGGACAGGCTGAACTTCCGGGCGATCCCCGAAAGGGTGTCGTCCTCCCGGACCTCGTACGACTCGGGCAGCTCCGCCCGGACGACGATCTGCGTCCCCGGCCGCAGCCGTTTCCCCTTCTTCAGGAGGTTCCGCCGGCGCAGCTCCCTCTCGGGCACGTCGTACCTGCGGGAGATCGATCCGAGCGTCTCCCCTTTCCGGACGGTGTGAAGCTGCGCGGGGGCCGGACGGGCGGGGGCGGCGGGGGCCGACGCCTTCCCGCTCTTCCTCGCCCGTTTCTCCGCGCGTTTCGCGACGGCCTTCTCCTTCTGCGGGATCCGGAGCTTCTCCCCGGCCACGATGCGGTTCGAGCGCAGGTCGTTCGCTTCCTTGAGCTTCTTTACGGGGAGGTGGAAACGCTTCGCGATCCTGGAGAGGGTGTCGCCTTTCCCGACAGTGTACGTCGTGTCGGACAGCGACGGACGAGGCGCGGCCAGCAGGAACAGTGCCGCGACCAGGATGACGAGTCGGCGGGCCGCCATAACGCGGGATATTAACATGAAAATGCAATCGCAACGCATGTTTTTCAGGCCGCGATCCCATGGTATCGTTCTCGGGGAGGGTTCGACCCGTGAGACGACGCCCCCGCTTCTTCCTGCTGCTCCTCCTGCCGGCCTTCGCGCTCCTGCCGGGAAGCTCGTCCGCCGCCGGTCCGCTGAAGATCGGAATCCTTGCGCCGCTCACGGGCCCGTTCGCCGCCGGCGGGGCGTCCTTCGTCCAGGCCGCCACCCTTGCCGTCGAGCAGGCAAACGCCGAAGGGGGAGCGCTGGGGCGCAGGATCGAGATCGTCGTATCGGACACCGAGGGACGGGTGGACGTCGCCCGATCGGAAACGCTGCGGCTGGTTTCCCGGGAAGGGGTGAGCGCGCTGGTGGGCGCCTACCTCTCGGAGGAGACCATGGGGGTCCTGGAGGTGGCGGCCCCCCGGAAAGTTCCGCTCCTGGTCCCCGTCGCCGCGACGGCCGAGATCACGGACCGGATCCGCAAGGAGCGGGAAAAGTACCGGACCGTCTTCCGCGTGTCTTACGCGATCCCCCAATGGGCGGACATCCTGGCGGCCTTCCTGAAGGAAAGGAGGACCTCCCGGTACGCGTTCGTCGGAACGGGTATCCGCTGGAACCGGGAGCTCGGCAACGCGCTCGAGAAGGCGGCCTCCCGGCAGGGAATCGCCGCCGCTTACACGGGATACTACAGCCCGGCGAACCCGGCGCTCGACCCGGTGGCCGTGGCGGCTGCCGGCAGCGGCGCCGATATCGTGGTCCTCGGGGATCCCGGACGGAATTCCGTGTCCTTCCTGAAGCGGCTGCGTGAGCTTTCGCCCGACCTTCCGGTGCTGTCCGTCGGCGGAGCGCTCGGGGATGCCCGGCTGGCGCCCACCCTCCCGCTCTCCGGACCGGTCTACGTCCAGGCGGCCGCATGGAAAGGATCGTCCCCCTCGGCCACGGCCTACGTCGAACGGTTCGAGAAGCGGTTCGGGACCGCCCCCGTGGGCTACAGCGACACCCTGCCGTACGACGCGGTGACCGTCCTTGTGGCGGCCTGGCGGCGCGCGGAAAGCACGGACGGGGAGGCGGTCGCGGCCGCCCTGGAGAAGGGGGCGTTCCAGGGGGTCGCGGGAACATACCGGTTCGACGAGGCCCACCAGGCGATCTGGGGAGCGGGAGACGAATCGCTGCGCGGAACGATCATCCGCTGGGAACGCGACGGCGGACGGATCGTCTTCCCGCCGCGCTGAGAGCCGGCGCCTTCCGTGCCCGCCTTCCCGCAGCTCGTCCTCGACGGGATCCTCACCGGGGGAACGTTCGCCCTGATGGCCGTCGGGATGTCGCTGGTCCTGGGCGTGGTCAAGGTCGTCAACCTTTCGCACGGCGCGTTCTTCACCTTCGGCGCGTACGTCGCGTTCGCCCTGTCGTCCCAGGGGGCGGTCTACCGGCCCGTCCCGGCCGTCCTCGCGGGCGGGGCGATCGCTTTCGCCGCCGGGGCGCTCCTCGGCAGATATTTCGTCAACCCGATCCGGTCCCACCCGTTCTCCGTCACCGTGGGCACGCTGGCCTTCTCGCTCCTGTTCGAGCAGGCCGCGCAGTTCCTATGGGGTCCCCACCCGCTGCTGATCGCCGTGGGCCGCTCGTTCGCGGGTCCCTTCGGGACGACGGTGCGGGTGTGGGGGGTATCCGCCTTCATCGCCTGCACCCTCCTGCTCCTCGGGCTCGAGGCGTTCCTTTCCTCCCGCCGGGGGGTGCCGCTGAAGCTGATCGCGGAGGACGAGGAGATCGCGGAATCGGTCGGGATGGACTCGGAGAAGGCGCGGTACCTTACTTTCGGCGCGGCATCGGCGCTGGCGGCCGTCGCGGGGGCGCTCCTGGCGCCCGCCGCCGCGATCGTACCCACCATGGGGCGCGGCCCGCTGATCCTCTCGCTGATCGTCGTCATCGTGTCGGGGATGGAGAACCTGGCGGCAGGGCTCGCCCTCTCCGTGGGGCTGGGGCTCCTGTCGAACCTCGGCGCGTATTACATCGGACCCGAGTGGTCCTACATCCTGCTGCTGCTCGCGGTCTGCGTGTTGCTCGCGTTTCGGCCCGCCGGGATCAAGGGGCTGGTCATCGCGCGGGACGTCTGACCCGCCAGGGGCACCCTGTCCCCTTCAGCCCTCCTCCGATAACCGATGTCATCTTCTGAATGGACTATGGGGGGGATAGAAACCTGGGGTCTTTGTGGAGTGAACCCCTCCTGGTATCACCTGTGAAGCCAGACTGGGCCGATCCCATGTCGAGATGGGACGGACAGGTCGCCTCGGCCATTGTTGAGCTGGGAGTGCATTCGGCAGCTTCCGCAATGGAAACGAACAAGAAGAATCCCGGGAGCCCGTTCTCCCCAATCCGTTATCGGACACGCCGAAGCATATGCAGTACTTCTTCCAGTTCCTCCCAGGAAGTCGCGCGCCCCAGGCTGAAACGGACAGCGCCCATCCCTTCCGCCGGAGGGACCCCCATCGCGGCCAATACCGGAGAAAGAGTTACCGAGCCGGCGTGGCAGGCCGACCCGGTCGATGCGGCAACCCCGGGAAGTGCCGCAAGAACCTCCGCGCCGGCCCTGCCCACGAAGTTTACGTTGAGGGTATTGGGAAGCCGTTCCGTCGGGTGACCGTTGAGGGTGACGCGTTCGCCGAAGATCCCCTTGAGCTCCTCCCAGAATCGGTCGCAAAGCTTCTTGATATGCGGCATCCCGACCCATTTCCGGGCCGCGTAGCACGCCGCTCCCAATGCCACGGCCAACAGGACGTTCTCCGTCCCGGCCCTGCGCCCCGCCTCATGTCCCGCGCCGTGGACGAAAGGTTCGATCTTCGTTCCTTCCCGTATGTAGAGCACGCCGATCCCCTTCGGTGCGTACACCTTGTGCCCTGCCACCGAGAGCAGGTCCACGCCCAGCTCCTCCACGTCCCCGGAAATCTTCCCGACCGTCTGCGCGGCATCCGTGTGGAACAAAATACCGGCCTCCCGGGCGATGGCGGAAATTTCGGGAATCGGCTCGATCGTCCCCACCTCATTGTTTGCGTGCATAACGGTGATCAGGATCGTCTTTCGGGTGATTGCCTTGCGAACGTCCTCCGGATCGGTCATGCCGAACCGGTCCACCGGGAGGACGGTCACATCGGCTCCCAGCTTTTCCAGAAAGCGGCACGGGTTAAGAGTCGCCGGGTGTTCCACCGCCGTGGTGATGATGTGGTCTCCCCGATCCCGGTTGGCGAAGAAGATCCCCTTGATGGCATGGTTGTTCGATTCGCTGCCGCCGCTGGTGAAGACCACTTCGGTCGGATCGCAGCCCAGCAGCCCGGCGACCTGACCCCGTGCCTTCTCGACAGCGTCTTTCGCCGGCATTCCAGCCCAGTGGAGACTCGACGGATTCCCGTAATGATCGGAGAGAAACGGGGCCATCGCCTCCACCGCTTCCGGGCAGATCGGCGTGCTCGCGTTGTTATCGAGGTAGATACGGCAGCTCATGCATGCCCCCTTATTTCTTCAGCGTTTCGGTCATCCGAACCGCAACGACGAGG
>JBFLWB010000056.1 GCA_040758155.1 Thermodesulfobacteriota bacterium | reverse complement strand
AAGGCCCTGCGCCTCTCGCTTTTCGGCATAAGTTCATTTAAACAATTGACGGATTCCGGCCGATACCTAAAATGAGCGGGAAAACCATTCTCGGAGTCGGGGACCATGAAGAAATTCCTCCTTGCCGCGCTGCTCTTTCCGGCATTTTACGGCTGCGCCACCTCTCCCGATGTCACCGCCTGGAAAATGGCCAGGGAGGTGAACACGCCGGCCGCCTATGAAGACTACATCCGCCGGTATCCCAAGGGCGACAACGTGAAAGAGGCCCGGGCCTTGACCGAGCAGGCGAAGACGGAGCAGATCCGGAAGGCGGGCAGCGTCGCCGAGTGCGTCCAGGCGATGAAGGCGAGCTCCGACCCGAAGATCGCCGCCATCGCGGCGGATTCGGCCTTCGAGGCGGCGAAGAAAGAGGTGACCGTCGAGCCCCTCTACTCCTTCCTGGAGAATTTCAAGGGGCACCCGGGGGCGCCGGAGATCCGCCGCAGGATCGAGCAGATCGAGTTCGAGAGCGCGGAAAAGGACGCCTCGCCGTCCGCCATCGGGTATTTCCTGCTCCGGCATCCGGACTCGCACCTCTCCGCCCGGGCGCGCGAGCTCCACGCGGAGAAGACGTACCGCCAGGTGAAGGGCTGGGGAAGCCCGTACGGCTATAAGGCCTATCTCGCGATGTTTCCGGACAGCCGCTACGCCGCAGAGATCCGGGGCCTGGTTCCGATGGAGGCGCCGCAGCCGCAGGCGGCCCCCACGGGAACCGGGACGACGCTTGCCGCGGCCGTGGAAAAGAGCCCCTCCCTCAAGAGACACGCCTGTGCCCTCGAGCTGTCCCAGTCCATCCGGAAGAATCCCGGGGGCGCCGATTCGATCCGGTACAAGCTTCTTGAACTCGAGAAAGGAAGCTCCGGGGCCGGCCTTCCGGAGGCATGCTCTTCCGTCGCCCTTCGGGGGCGGCGGGGCGCGGAGGGGGCGCTCGCGGAAGCGCTGCAGGCGCTTTCCGCCGCGGAGGAGTACCGGAAGGAGCTTGCGGGGAAGTGGGAGGCGTCCCGGCAGCGCGAGGAGATGGTGAAGACCGCCATCGCGGCGAGCACGAGCGTCGCCAACGACCTGGAGACGGCCGAGCTTTCCGAGGAGGTCCTGGGCGCCGGGCCGCTGGGCCGGCTGGACACCGGCGGCGAGAAGGGGTCGGTGTCGGCGAGGAAGGCGCTCGAGCGATTCCAGGAAGCGGAAAAGCTGGTCCGCGCGAACAAGGAGGCGATCAAGGGGATGCTGGTCGAGACCGAAGCCCTTTACCGTCCCCTGCAGCTTTACGCGATCAGCTCCGTCGAGGTGAGATGACCATGACCCCGAAGAAAACCGTGATGCGCATGAACGTCGTGGCCGCCGCCGTCGCGGCGCTCCTGCTCTGCGGCCGTGCCCCCGCATTCGGCGGGGACAATCCGCTGTTCCTTTCGCAGCCCGAGAAGGGGCCGGAGCTGCTCTCCGCCGCCGAGGCGGGGAACCTGAAGAAGGAGGCGGAGGCGCTGAAGCGCAAGGCGGCGCTTCTCAAGGAGGCCGCGGGGAAGAAGTACGCGGCCGCCGCCGAGCTGCGGAAGAAGGCGGGCGGGTTCCGCTCGGAGTCCTCGAAGAAGGGGGAGGCGCTTCGGAGCAAGGCGGAGCAGAACGCCGCCATGTCCAGCTTCCTCGGCGACATGTTCGGCATCATGTCGGGCATGGGCGGCATGGGCGGCGGGCTCAGCTCCAACGCCATGTTCGCCCAGCAGCTCACCGGCACGATGATCCAGGGGCAGCGGGCCGCCGACGCCCAGGGGGTCGCGACGGCGCAGGGCCAGGCCGGCCTTTTGGGCGCGGAAGCGGAGAAGAAGGCGGGGCCGCTGGAGATGCGCGCCGACGAGCTCGAGACGGACGGGAACCGCCTCATGGAGGCCCACAACCGGATCATGGCGATCGCCAACGCGAAGTCGCTGCACGTGGCCGCCGACGAGCTGCTGCGGACGGTCGACGCCGACAGCCGCCAGATCGAGCGCATGAAGGAGAGCCGGCGGGAGATCGTCGCGTCGATGCCCGCCCGTTGATGCGTCGCTGCGGGATCGCGCTGGCGCTGTTTCTTCTCGCTCCCGCGGCATGGGCCGGGAGCGGGGTGGAAAGCCCCGCGCGCCTCTGCGATCAGGCGGATCGGGCCGAGCGGGACGCCGGGGACGCCGAGCGGAAATCCGTCGAGCGGAAACGGTTCCTCGCGGGAAAGGGCGGGTCCGCCGCTTTTCCCGGGACCGCCGCGAATGCCGGAATGTCGGCCGCCGCGGCGCAGTCGATCCGGGCGCAGGTCGCCCAGGCCCGCGCGCTCCTTCCGCAGATCCGGAAAGGGATCGCCGCCGCCGAGCAGGACCGGGGGGTGGTCCCGGGATTGAGCCAGTACTTTGCCCAGGCGGAAAGCTCCATCGGGAGCGCGATCCAGGCCGTCGAGAGCTGCCTGGCCGCCCCGGACCGGTGCAGCCCTCCCGCGATCCATTGCCCCGTCCCGCCGAACATCGCCGTGTTCAACAGGAATGTCATGGACGCGGACTTCATCCGGAAGATCCAGGACAGTTACCGCCAGGCGGCGAACGAGGCGCACCAGGCGTGCCGGAACCTGCAGACCGGCGCGATGAGGGAGCTCGACCGCATGAAGCAGGAGAGCCGGAACGCCGCGGCGTTGGCCGCGGGAAGCTCCGGCGCCGGCGCGGGCTCCTTCGGCGATGTGGACCTCTACCTGCGGCGGGCCGAGTCGCTTCGGGGGGAGGCGGCACGGAGCCGGCTGGAAGCCGACCGGATCTCCGGGGTTGCGGGATACTGCCGGTCTCCGGGGCGGGCGATGGCTGCCGGGACGGGCGGCAACCGCACCTGGTCCGATGCGCTTCGGGACGCCGATCGGAAGAAGAAGGCCGATGCGGGCCTTCGGCCCGATGCGAAGGTCGCCGACCTCAAGGAGGAGTGGGAGAGGAAGTGGAACGGCGGCCCGATCCTCGACGCGTCCGATGTTCCGCTGCCGAAAGTGGATGCGAAAGATGCGGAAGAGGACGGGCGCACGCTGCTCGAGGTGGCCCGGGACTACGGTTCCTACGCCGTCGTCCAGCGGTGGAACGATGCGAAAGCGGCCTACCGGGAGGGCAACGAGCAGATGGAGCTGACGGAATTCCTCCTGTCGCGGCCGGTCGAGCTGGCGAAGGACGTCGCTTGGGAGCTGGTGGAGAACAACCTCGGCAGCTTCGGGAAGAGCCTGAAGACCGGCTACACGATCCTGAACGCGGTCAAGGAGACCGGCGACGAGGTGGGGGAGATCCTGGGCGACGCCCCACGGGTGATCGTCCACGGAAGCGCCGCCGACGCGAAGGAGCTGTCGCAGCGGGCCGACCGCGTCCCTTACAAGTTCCTCAACGACCTGTTCGACGATGTGACGGGAAAATTCCCCCCTCCGAGGATCGAATACAAGTACAAGCAGGCGCTGGGCGATGACCGCGGCTGACCGGCCCCGGATCCTGCGCGGGTTCCTGTCCGCGGCGATTCTTGCCGCGGCGCTGGCATTCACCGCGATTCCGGCCGATGCCGCGAAGGTGGAGGTGCGGCGGCTGGCCGACACCGCTTCGCTGGGACCGGTTTTCTCCTTCGACGTGGACGCTTCCGGCGCGGTGCTCCTTCTCACCCGGGACAACATCGTCGACGCGGGCTCGGGAGAGCCGATGTTCGGGAGTCCGCTGCGCGGTCCGGCCTGGGTCTCGCTGGCCGGCGGGAAGCCGATGCTTCTCGCGGAGGGGGCGCTCTTCTCCGTGGAGGGGCGCAACCCCCGGAAGCTGGTGGAGGTCCCGCTCGCGTATCCCGCCGCGGCTTCGGACGGACGGCGGACCTTTCTCGCCGGGATCACGCCGGAGGGGCGGTCGGTGCTCTTCCTCTTCAAGGAAGGGGAGGGGCACAAGCCGCTGCTGGAGCTCGACGCGCCGGTCGACGCGATGGCCTTCCGGCGGGGCGCGCTGCTGTTCACCGCGGGGTCGAGGATCTACGCGCTGAGGGAAGGGGGCAAGGCCGCGCTCCTCGCGGATATCCCCGGCATCCGGGTCATCGCTTCCCTGGCCGTCGACGACCGCGACGGCACGGTTTACTTCTCCGACGCCGATTCGATCTACGCGATGCGGGGAGACGATTTCGTCGTCGTGCGGAGCGGCATGGGAGGGATCCTGCGTTTCCGGGACGGAAGTCTCTACGTGCTCTCGCTGCGCGACAAGGCGCTGTTCCGCCTCTTTGGCCTGCCCGATGCCTTATCGTCTCCCGGGGCCCTCGCGCCCGTGAAGGATCCTTGCCGCTCCCCCGTCGTCTCCCTGTACTGCGAAGCGGAGGAGCGGCGCGCGCGCCTGAAGGCGGCGGAAAAGCTTGGAAAGGCCCAGGGGGCCGACTCCGGCGATCTGTCGGCCTACGCGGAGGAGCAGAGGAAGGCGCTGGGGCAGGCCATGGCCGCCATCGAGAAGGAGGCGGCGTCCGGCGCGCAGGCGGTTCTGTGGGGAGGGGGGAACGAGCCCGGGGCGGTCGGCGCGAACACCTCGATCTCCACGGGGAAAAAGGGCGCCGGCCTGGATCTGTGGGACGGGACCGCGGTCCGGATCGGGCCGGGCTCGAAGGCGCTCCTCGCGGATTGCGCCCCTTCGAGGGAGTGCCGCCAGGCGCTGGAGAAGGGGCTCCTGTACGTCGAAACGCCGAAGCCGCCGGCCGAAGGTGCCGGGAACCGGAAGCCCGTGCGTCACACGGTCGCTGCCGGCGCCATGACGCTGAGCTTCGAGTCGGCGAAGGTCGCCCTGTACGTCTCGGGGGAGACCGCCGCCGCGGTCGTCATCGAGGGGCGAGTCAAGGCGTCGTCGCCCAAGGGCGGCTCCGTCATCGTGGCATCCGGGGAAACGATCGAGATGAAGGGCGGCGAGCCGCCCGGCATGCCGCGCATGGCGGAGATGGAGCGGCTCAACCGATGGTGGGAGAGGATCCGATGAGGAACGGAAGGCGCATTCTGTACGGGGGCCTTGTCGCGTTTGCGTTGCTCGCGGCGGCGGGCTGCGCCCAGAACACGAACTTCGTCTATAGACCGGGACCCGCCGCGCAGGGTGTCGTCGTGCATCCGGCGAAGGTGGCGGTCTTGCCGTTTCGGGACGGCACGGAGGACTTTACGAAGAAGGGCAGCGTCCTCAAACCGGAAACGCTGGTCTACAACCTGGCGAAGAGCGGCGTCTCCGGCTCGATCGACGCCCTCATCCCGGAGTTCTGGGCGAAATCGTTCGCCGAGGAGCTGGCCGCATCGGGAGCGTTCCGTTCGGTCCGGTTCGTCTACAACGCATCGGAGCTTCTCGACGAGAGCTATTTCATCGAGGGCGCCGTCCTGAAGGCGTACGCAAAGGGCGGACGGGACGTCCCGAGCGAGTATGCGCTCGACTTCCGCGCCTCCCGCCGGGCCGATAAGCGCCAGGTCTGGGAAAAGCAGGTGACAAGGTCCTGGAAAGTCTCGCCGGAAATCTACAAGGAATGCGGCACGAACGCAAAATGCATGGGCGAAAAGAGCCGGGCGGAGCTGAACCGGATGATGCAGGGGATGTTTGCGGAGGCCGGGGAGGATTTCGCCCGAACGCTGGCTTCCGCGGGAGGGAAGCCTGCCTCCGCGCCGACTCCGGAACCGGTGGACGCGACGATCGACAGGATCCTGAAGGGTCCCTGAGGGGAATCCCTCGGGTCACGTCGAAAGGGAGGAGGGCTGTCCTGCGGGGCAGCCTTCCTTTTTTTCGAATGTCAGCGCGCTCTCCGGGCATGCTGCCACGCACGTACCGCACTTGACGCAATCCGTGTCCCCGAACCTGCCTTTCTCTCGATCGATGTAAGGCGCGATCTGCATGGGGCAGCGCTGCCCGCACAGGGCGCAGGACGTGCAGCGGCTTTCGATCGCCAGCGGGTACTTCTCCTTCGACATGTATCCCGCGATCGTCCCCATCGGGCACACGTGGCACCAGATGCGGGGATGGATGCCGATCCCGAACGCGATTCCCAAGGTGGTGGTGACGCTCAAAACGATGACGAAGGCCAGCCCCATGCGGGCCGGGTCGGGCCACGCGAAGCAGAGCTGGGTGCCGAGCACCGCGAAGAGCGCCCCGATGACGGCGACGCGGAATCCGTTCGACCGGACGGCTTCCGGGATCTTCCGCTTCCGGCTGACGCCGTCGAGGAAAAGGTCGAAGAAGCTGCCGCGCGGGCACATCCAGTCGCACCACATGCGCCCCTTGAACGCCGCGACGCCGAGCGCACCGAGCATGCAGCCGATGAGCAGAAAGCCCAGCAGCGGGTAGAACCATCCTGCGACCGCGACGAGCGGCAGCCCCATCCAGGTGTAGAGCTGCAGTTTCCTCCGGTTGGACGCGAACTCCTTGAGGCTCAATTCCGTCGGCTCCTTTTCTTCTGTTTCATGAATTCGAGAAACGTCTCCATGCTGCACTTGCCGGTCTTCTTCTGATATTCGGTGCAGTCCCCCAGCGACTGCAGGTCCGCCTTCCGGATCTCGTCGTCTTCCAGCGCCTTCCTCAGCGCCTTCACGAGGGGCGCCAGCGGCTCCGGCAGCGATTTCCGGAGCCGGTAATAGATCATCTTCCCTCCCCGCCGGGCCTCCAGGAACCCGGCCCGGGAGAGCAGCGACAGGTTTCGCGACACCAGCGGCTGGGACATGTCGAGGACGCCCATGATCTGGCAGACGCAGAGCTCCTTCCGGCCCAGGAGGAGCAGGATCCGCAATTTGGAGGAGTCGGATAGCAGGCCAAGGGCGTCGGTCATCTCTTTCATATAATCGTATGGTTATACGAACATACGAGGCATGTCAAGCGGAAAAGTTTTTTCTTGACAGTAATGCACATATGTTCATAATGGACGTGGAGGTATCCGTTGCCGAGACCGCACTGCTGCCGTCGCGTAGAGGGAAAGCCGCCCGCATCGGTGTTCAAGCCGGCCGGCGTGCCCGTGCGGGAGATCGACGCGATCGCGATGACGCTCGACGAGTTCGAGGCCGTGCGGCTCGCCGACCTGGAGGGGCTGTACCAGGAGGAGGCGGCGGCGAAAATGGGCGTCTCGCGGTCCACCTTCAGCCGCATCGTCGATTCCGCCCACCGCAAGGTCGCAGATGCGATCGTGAACGGCAAGGCGCTGAAAATCGAGGGCGGACCGGTATTCCCCATGGGGCGGTGTCGGCACGGATTCGGAAAACATCACGGAAGACAAGGAGAAACGGAATGAAGCTCTGCATCCCCGTAACGGAAGACAAGGGACTCGACAGCCCGGTGTGCGCGCACTTCGGCTCCGCGCCGCTCTTCCTCGTCGTGGACACGGAAAGCGGCGTTTGCCGCGCCATCGCGAACCGGACCCATCACCAGGGGCACGGCACGTGCCGGCCGATGATGTCGCTTGCGAGCGAGCGGGTGGACGCGATCGCGGTCGGCGGGATCGGCATGGGCGCGCTCGGGAAGCTTGCCGCGGCCGGCGTTCGCGTGTACGTAACGCGGGAGCTTACCGCGGGGGAGACGGCATCCTCGCTGAAGGCGGGGACGCTCCCGGAGGCCACGCCCGCGACGGCCTGCGGCCATCACGGGCACGGCCCCGGCAACGCATGCCACTGACGTCTAATGAAAGCTGCGAAGCAGCTGGTCGATCTTCGCCGCCATGATGAAATCGTTTTCGTGGAGGCCGCCGATCTTGTGGGTCTGTAGCCGCACCGTGCAGTAGCCCCACCCGACGGACAGGTCCGGGTGGTGCCCTTCCGACTCGGCGATCCCGGCGACCTGGTTGGCGAACCGCATCGCGTCCGCGAAATTGCGGAACCTGATCTCGCGGCGGATCCCCTTCGCGTCCTCTTCCAGCGTCCACCCCGGGACCTCGGCCAGCAGCCTCTCCGCGTCGGCCGCGTCCATCGCCTGGATGCCCCCACGGCAGGGAACGCATTGTCTTTCCGAAAGTTCCATGGTCGTCCTTCCCCCTCTTGATCGACGTGTTCCGTTCATTAGATGCGGAAAGCGGACATGGACGTTCGTATTCCGAAAAACCCGAATCATTCCGCTTGGCCGCGATTTAAGATAATGGTAGCCCATTTGACGAAAGGGGACCCTTCCGATGGAAGACCCGACCAAGGAAGAGCTGCTCGCGCGGATCGCCGAGCTCGAGAAGCAGTCAGCGACGAAGAAAAGCGGAAAGCTGGAGTTCAAGGTCGGCGAAAAGGGCGGCGTGAGCGTCTACGGATTGGGGCGCTTCCCGGTGACCCTCTACTATGAGCAGTGGATCCGGCTGCTCGACGCCGGAGGGGAATTGCGGGCTTTCCTGGAAGAGAACAAGAGCCGGTTGAAGCTCAAGCAGGCGTGACGGTCCGGCAAAAGCCGCCGCCCCCCTCCCGGAAAAACGTTCCACAGGTACGACCTTTCACATCTTTCCCCGCCCGGACCTGCCAGAGTGGAACCAGAAAGGGAGAAGGAGGTGGAAATCATGGAAGCCATCCTGATCGAGATGGAATCTCTCGCGCCGTTGGGCGTTTCCCTCGCCGGCCTGGTCCCCCTTGCGCTGGTCGCGGCGGCGGCCTTCATCGGCTACACGGCCGAGGAGGAAAGGAGCGGCAGGCGGCTGTTCTGGGCGGAGTGGCCGTTGCCCGGCACAGAGGAGAAGACGACCGAAACGCGGCTCGAAGAGCGGGAGCACCTCGAGGCCGCCTGAGGCTTTGAGGAAGCGGAGGATCCCCGGGGCCGCTCGACAAGGCGTGTCCCCGGGGCTTCTTTCGCGGATTTAATCGGCAGGAACGGTCGGCGCGGGGAGAATGTAGATGTGGGAATCCAGCGACGACCTCGAATATTTTCTTTGCGCAAGCTTCAGGAGCCCCTCGACGTTGTTCCCCCGGTCCTTCCTCCGGCGCTCCAAAACCATGCCGACCGGCTCCGTCACCTGACGCGCATAATCGACGCGATAAACCGTGTAGTTTCCCATGCTGTCCATTCTCCCGAGAGGGTATCTCCTGCTCATATTTCCGCAATATCCGTACCATGGGATGAATATGCGTAACGGGTTGTTATTGAAA
Organism: Thermodesulfobacteriota bacterium; assembly: GCA_040758155.1. Taxonomy (NCBI): domain Bacteria; kingdom Pseudomonadati; phylum Thermodesulfobacteriota; species Thermodesulfobacteriota bacterium. The sequence continues at coordinate 12,500 of JBFLWB010000056.1, read as the reverse complement.
ACGATATGGCTATCAGGAATCGTCAGGAACCCGTTTTATTGAATGCAGGAGACCGGAATGGGAAAATGTTTACTGACAAATGGAAGGCGCCGGGTCAGTCGCCGTTGTTGCGTATTCGGCCTGACGCAGCGCCTGGTGAGCGCCGTTCCCTGGGGAGGATCCTTGTCCTGTTCCCTGCGGCGCATCGGTGAGCGGCATCCCGCTCTTCTGATTCAATTTTCACTCCGCACGAAACGGATATCAAGACTCCGCGATCAATTTTCCTCCGAGCGGGGCGAACCGCATCAGGAAGAAGCGCAGCGAGCCGGCGGCCGGCTCCCACGTGATCTTCAGACCGTGGATCCGCTCCCGCATCCCATACAGCTCGACGATCTTCTCCGCCGCGTAGTCCATGTGCGACTGCGTGTAGACGCGGCGCGGGATGGTGAGCCGGACCAGCTCCAGCTCCGGGAAGTGCTGCTCGCCCGTCTTCGCGTCCCGTCCGGCGGAGACGGCCCCCCGCTCCATGGTGCGGACCCCGCTGTGCAGGTAGATGGCGGCCGCGAGCGCCTGCGCCGGATATTGATCCCGCGGGATGTGGGGGAGGAACCGCCTCGCGTCGATGAAGACGGCGTGGCCTCCGATCGGGACGACGATGGGAACTCCGCCGCTGCGCAGAGATTCCCCAAGGTAGCGCGTCTGCCCGACCCGGTAGGCGATCCACTCGTCGTCCATGCACTCCCTGATCCCCTGCGTCAGCGCCTCCATGCTGTAGCCCGCCATCCCGCCGTAGGTGGGGAATCCTTCGAAGTCCACCAGCAGCTCGCGCGCCATCGTCGCCTTCTCGGGGTCGTTCAGCGCGAGGAAGCCGCCGATGTTCACCAGGTGGTCCTTTTTCGAGCTCATGGTGCATCCGTCGGTCAGGGATCCGATCTCCCGGACGATCTCCGCGATGGTCTTTCCCGCGTACCCCGGCTCGCGCGTCTTGATGAAGTGGGCGTTCTCCGCCATGCGGGCGGCGTCCAGCAGAAGCGGGATGCCGTAGCGCTGCGTGAGGGCGCGCACCGCCTTGAGATTTTCCATGGAGAAGGGCTGCCCGCCGGACATGTTCACGCACCCTTCCATGTGGACGTAGGCGATGTGCCGCGGCCCGTGCTCCTTCCCCCAGCGGTCGACGCACTCGTCGATCAGCCGCCGGAGCTTGCCCGGATCGACGTTCCCCTTGAAGGGGAGGTCCGCGCTCGAAACGTGGGCCTCGTCGATGATGACGTCCTTGAGGATGCCTCCGGCCCGCAGGATGTGCGCCTTGGTGGTGGTGAAGTACATGTTCTTCGGGACATAGATCGGGTCGCCGGGGTACCGCTGCAGAAGCGGCTTGATGTAGATGGTCGAGAGGATGTGCTCCGCCCCCCTTCCCTGGTGGGTGGGGATCACCTCCCGCCAGCCGTACGCCTCCCGCACGGCTTTCTCCAGCGGGTAGTAGCTGCGGGAGCCCGCGTAATCTTCGTTTCCCCGAAGCATGGCCGACCATTGCAGGTCGCTCATGGCGGACGTGCCGCTGTCGGTGAGAAGGTCGATGTGGATTACCTTCCCGTGGTCCTCTTTCAGGAGGAAGGTGTTGTAGCCGGCCTCCTCGATGGCCTGCAGACGCCGCTCGTGCGGCGGACATCCCCCGTCCCGGATCTCGACCGTCTTGATCCGGTACGGCTCCGCGGGATGGACCGGCAGCGGGGAGAGGATCCCTTCCTCTCCTCCCGTGCTCCGCTGCGCCAGGAAGGAATTCATCTTTTCAAGCGATTCCCCTTCGCGGATCGCACGGTTGCAGCCCGCGATCCTCCGGGCGAGGATCTCCCGTTGCCGCTCGGGTGCGGGCTCGCCGTCCCCTTTCCGATACGCTATCTTCCTCACGTCGAGTGCGAATTTCATGGCACCCCCGTGCATCGGGCTTTTCTTTAATTTTATCGCAGCTTTTCCATCTGCCGATCGTGGATCCGCGAGAACAGCGCCAGCGCCGTGCAGCCGCCGATCAACGCGTAGAGCATGTCGGACTGCGTGTCCCACACATAGCCCTGCGTCCCCAGGAACTCCTCCGCGCCCTGGCCGAGCAGGAGGGCCGACCACCACTCGATGAACTCGTAGGACGCGCTGATGGCGAGCACGATGCACAGGACGATGAAGACGAACATCTTCCCGCGCCGGACGAAATCTCCCCGGAGCAGGACTTCCCGGGCAGCGATCGCCGGCACCAGCCCCTGGAAGAAGTGGCCGATCTTGTCGTAGGGGTTCCGGCCGATGTCCAGCAGATCCGCGAGAAACCAGCCGAGCGGCACGCGCGCATAGGTGTAGGCGCCGCCGAGGATCAGGACGAGGGCGTGGAAGAAGATCAGGCAGTAGAGCAGGCTCGTCAGGGGGAACCGGCGGTACGTGGCGAACAGCACCGGCAGAACGATCACGACGGGGGCCACTTCCGCCGCCCACGTCAGGCGGTCGTACGGATCGATCCCGGAAACGGCCAGCGTCGCGACGATCGCGGCGGCCGCGGCCAGGAGGTAGCGGGTGCGGTGCCCGGTCATCCCCGAAGGATAGCGGAGCGGGGGGGAGGCGGCAATCGTTATCCGCTGCGCCTGCTGCTACGCGACAGGCTGACCCGGAAGGAGACCGCCGTCTACTTTTTTCCGCCCACCAGCTTGTCGAAATCCTCGATCGGCAGGGCGGGCAGGGTGGTGAAGGAAATCCCCAGCGCCTTGTTCAGGGCGATGGACGCCTTCAGCGCCTCGTGGATGCCCGGGAAATCCATGACCATGACGATATCGGTCTCCCCCATCGTCGCGTAGCCGGTCACGAGCTTCCCGCCGCATTTCCCGATGATTTCCTGCGCGTTCGCGGTTCGCCTGGCGCTGATCAGCTTCATTGCCTGGGATGAGTATTTCCCCATCATGATGAATGCGGGCATCGCGGTCCCCCCTTCGGTCGGATAGGTTCGGTTGACAACAGGCCATGCCGGTGTTGTCCTGAACTTAAGGATATCCCAGGAACGGAGCCGACTCGATGGACAACGAACAGGAACCCGTCCCCGGTCCCGGCCGTTCGCGGGATCCGTTCCCGCGCCGCCTGTTGCTGCTGACCCTGTTCGCCGCGGCGCTGCTGGTGCTGTGGCGGATGATGCCGCTGATCGGAAGGGTGCTGACACCGCCCGGCGAAGGGACGCGCACCGTGACTCCCCGGGGGGATCTCGCCGCCGACGAACGCTCCACCATCGAGCTGTTCGAGAAATCGCGCGACACGGTCGTGTTCATCTCCACGCAGCAGCTCGTGCGCGACTTCTGGACGCGGAACGTCTTCTCCGTGCCGCGGGGCAACGGCTCGGGCTTCATCTGGGACGACGACGGACACGTGGTGACGAACTTCCACGTGGTGGAGGGCGCCTCCGAGGCCACGGCGCGGCTCGCGGACGGCCGCGACTACAAGGCGGTCCTGGTGGGGGCGAGCCCGGCGCACGACATCGCGGTGCTCCGGATCGGCGTCGGCTTCCGCCGCCCGCCGGCGGTGCCGCTGGGAAGCAGCGCCGACCTGAAGGTGGGGCAGAAGGTGTTCGCGATCGGCAACCCGTTCGGCCTCGACTGGACGCTGACCAGCGGCATCGTGTCGGCGCTGGACCGTTCGCTGGAGGGCGGGCGCAGGGGCCGGGTCATCGAGCACCTGATCCAGACCGACGCCGCCATCAATCCCGGCAATTCCGGCGGCCCGCTGCTGGATTCCTCCGGCCGGCTCATCGGCATCAACACCGCCATCTACAGTCCCAGCGGGGCGTCGGCCGGCATCGGCTTCGCGGTCCCGGTGGACACGGTCGCGCGCGTCGTGCCGCAGCTCATCCGCAGCGGCCGCTACGTGCGTCCGGCGCTGGGCATCGAGGTGGACGAGCAGATCAACCGGCGCCTTGCGTCGGAGACCGGGGTGGCGGGGGTGTACGTGCTGCGCGTCCTGCCCGGTTCGGCGGCGGAGAAGGCGGGGCTGGAAGGCGTTACGACGGGGCCGGAGGGGATCGTTCCGGGCGACGCGGTGCTCTCTGTCGAGGGGAAGCCCGTCGACACCGTGAGCCGACTGATGTCGCGTCTGGAGGAATTCAAGGTGGGCGACCGGGTAAAGATCGAAGTTCGGCGCGGGAGCGAGACGCGCACCGTCGAGGTCGAGCTGCAGCCCGGCTCCTGAGCGCCGGTCACTTCCTTGCGGAGAGGTACGCTCCCAGCCGGTCCAGCGCCTCGTCGATGTTCTCGAGAGAGTTCGCATAGGAGAATCGGAGAAACCCTTCCGCGCCCTCGCCGAAGTCGATCCCCGGAGTGAGCGCCACCCCGGTGGCCTCCAGGATCTCCATCGCCAGCTCCAGGGAATCGGAGTGGATATGGCGCGCGTCCGCCAGCACGTAGAACGCCCCCTGCGGCATCTTGCGGACGCCGAGCCCCAGCGCGCGGAGCCGCTCGACGATGTGGCGCCGCCGCCGATCGTAGGCGGCCCGCATGGCATCCACGTCGCGCCACCCCTCCTTCAGCGCGGCGATCCCCGCCTCCTGGACGAAATGGCTCGCGCTGATCAGGAAGTTCTGGTGCAGGCTCTGCAGGACCCGCACGGCGGGCCGGGGGACGACCAGGTACCCCAGCCGCCAGCCGGTCATGGCGAAGGTCTTGGAGAAGCCGCCGATGACGAAGGCGTCCGGGTCGAACTCCAGCGCGCTGCGCTCCTCCCCCTCGTAGGTCAACCCGTGATACACCTCGTCCGAGATCAGCGGGACCGGGAGGGAGGCCAGCTCCTCCAGCCACGCCGGAGGCAGGACGGAGCCGGCGGGGTTGGAGGGTGAGTTGACGAAGATCCCGCGCGTCCGCGGCGTGATGAGGCGGCGGACCTCCTCCGGACGCGGCTGGAAGCCGTCCTCTTCCCGGGTCCTCAAGAAGCGGGGCGTTCCCCCCGCGAACCGGATGAAGTTGGGGTAGCAGGCGTAGCAGGGGTCGGAAAGGACGATCTCGTCGCCCTCTTCGAGCAGTGCGCAGAAGAGCAGCAGCATCAGCGGGCTGGTGCCCGAGGAGACGACGATCCGCCCGGGATCCACGGCGACGCCGTACCTCCCGGAGTAGCGCTCCGAGATCGCCTCGCGCAGCTCCTGCAGGCCGAGGGAATGGGTGTACTTCGTATCCCCTTCCCGGATCGCGCGGATCGCGGCCTCTCCCGCCGCCGGCGGCGTCGGGAAGTCGGGCTCTCCCACGCAAAGGTAGATGACGTCCTTCCCCCCGGCCTCCAGCTCCTTGGCCCGCTCCAGGACCTCCATCGCCAGGAACGGCGTGACCGCCTCCGCGCGCCGGGAGAGGCGGAATTCCTTGTCCTTCCTGTCCATGCGCCCTACCATAACACAGGCGGATCTTCCTATGACCACGGCGGCGGCATGAATCGAATCCATATCCTTGCGCTACTTCTGTCGATCGGCATCTTCTTTCCCTGCGCGGCCCGGCCGGAAGAGCCGGCGGGCGGCGGGACGCTGAGCGTCGTCTTCGAGAACGACGTCTTCTATAACAACGACCGCCAGTACACCAGCGGGCTGCTCTTCCTCTGGGTGCCGGACCGGGAGGCGTCCCCGCAGGGCTGGGCGCGGAAGGCGGCCCGGCTCCTGCCGTGGGTTCCGGAAAACGGGAGATTCGCGCCCGGCTACTCCTTCGGCCAGAGCATCTTCACGGCGAAAAATCTCGGCGCCCCGGTTCCGTTCATTACGGACCGCCCGTACGCCGGGTGGCTTTACGGCTCGGCCGGCCTGAACGTCCGGTCGGACGAAAGCTTCGACCGTTTCCAGTTTTTCCTGGGGGCGATCGGACCGGCCTCCCTGGCCGAGGAGACCCAGGAGGCCCTCCATGTCCTTCTCGGATCGGAGAAGGCCCAGGGATGGGACTTCCAGCTCGGCAACGAGCCGGGCGCCTTCGTGACGTATCGGCACGGCTGGCGCGGCCTCCTTGCGAAGACGATGTCCGGGAAACGGCTGGACTTCACTCCCCACGCCGGCGGCGCGCTGGGGAACGTGTTCACTTACGGGAACGCGGGCTTCACCGTGCGCTACGGCAGGAACCTCCCGGACGACGACGGGCCGCCGCGCATCCAGCCCGGATTGCAGGGGTGGGGCGATTTTTCCCCCGCGGACGGTTTCCGCTGGTACCTTTATGGAGGGGTCGACGCCAGGGCGGTCGCTCGGGACGTCTTCCTCGACGGGAACACTTTTCGCGGCAGCCGCAGCGTCGAGCGGGAGCCGCTGGTCTGCGATTTCGAGGCCGGATTCGTGCTCGCCTGGTCCCGTTACCGCCTGAGCTTCGCCAACGTCCTTCGGACCCGGGAGTTCACGACCCAGGACAAGCACAACACCTTCGGAGCCCTGACGTTCTCGGTCGGGAAGTGAAATGGGGAAAGGGGGAAGCGGAATGGGCCGGCGCGTCGCGATCGTCGCCTTCAACGGCGACCCGGAGTTCTTCGCCCACGTGTTGCTGAACGCCCTCGACATGAACGGGAAGGGATACGAGGTGAAGGTGGTGGTCGAGGGGGGCGCGACCCGGGCGCTGGTGGATCTGTCCAGGGAAGGTCAGCCGTACGCGGACCTTTGCCGGGAAGCGCGCGGGAAGGGGATGATCGACTGCGTCTGCGGGGCCTGCGCCGCGAAGACGGGGGCGCTCGAAGGGATCGAGGCCCTGGGCCTGCCGCTGCGCGGCGAGATGAAGGGGCACCCGAGCATCGCGGCGTACATGGAGCAGGGCTACCAGGTGATGACCTTCTGACCGCCCGCGGCGCGACCCCGGACGCTCATTCCTCCACGAGCTTGACGACGGCCGCCTCGCGGACGCGCAGCACTCCGTCGATCCCGCCAAGCTTCTCGACGATGCCCGGCGCGGCGCCGACGGCGCCGTGCCCCATGACCATCCCCACGAGCCGGGCGCCGTCCTCGACGACGTCGCAGAAGACGACCTCGTCGATGAAGAAAACGGTCGTGAAGATCCGCCGGATGGCGTCCTTGTCGACGTCGACGATGATGTAGCTCGTCGTGCCGGGCCGCTTGCTCGAGCTCGGAAGCCCCTTCGTCTTGACCGCCTTCGAGTAGGCGTCGACGAATTCGTTCACGTCGCGGTCCAGCTTCGGCCGCTCCACGCCGGAGGCGGAGAGGAGCTGGACGCCGTCGATTTCCGCGATCGCGTCCTTGAGCCGGCGGATCTCCTCCTGCGAGTCCCCCTGGGCGATGACGATGATGTCGAAATCCCCCCGGACCGCCTCGCACCGCTGCACCCCGTTCATCCGGTAAAGCTTCCGGAAGATGTCCGCGCTGTGGACAGGATCGGCGACCCGGATCGTCAGGTAGGCCGTGACCGATTCCCGCATCTCGGGGCCCGGCGCTTCCGTTCCTTCCGCGCCCGGGAGGACAGCCGCGCCGGGGGAGAGCTCCTCGAGATTCCGGACGAGGTCGGGGATCGTGAAGGGCCTTTCGAGGTAGGCGGTGTTGGACTCGGAAAGGGCGGCGAGCCTGAGCGCCTCGTCGCCGGCATCGCCCGGTCCGGCGATCACCACAACGGGCAGGTCCGGGTGCCGGGTCTTGATCACCTTGAGGATCTTGAGCCCGTCGATGTCCGGCATGAAGATGTCGGTCACGAGGTGGTCGAACGCGAGCCCTTTCCCGCGGGCGGCGTCGAGTTCGTGGATGGCCGAGATGCCGTCGGGACAGGCGACGACGCCGTACCCTTCCCGGGTGAGGCCGGCCGTCAGCTCCCGCCGGATCCCTGCATCGTCGTCGATGACGAGCACGCGTCCTTTCAAGGGGTCCTCCTGTGTATGGGCCGGCGCGGCTCGAAAGCCGCGCCGGTTACGGCGGGAGGCGCTTCCCTCGCGCGGGAAGCGGTTCGTCATTTCAATCGTTCCCTCATGTTCGATGCCTTGGCAACGGCATCCGGGAACAGCAATTAGATTAATCGGCGGGATTGCAGGTTTCGTCCGGGGGGGATCCGGCGTCAAGGGGCGCGGTTCGCCTTCAGGGAAAAGCGCTCCTTCCCCGACACCGCGTCGCCCTCGATGGAGTTCCCGTCCGTCCTCAGGGAGAAGCGCAACGGCGGCGCCCCGGGCTTCCCCGCCGGGCGGTCGAGCTCCAGCGACACGTCCTTTCCCCGGATCCGGCCGCCGCCGGCCAGCGTCTTCCCGTTCAGGCGCGCCTTCGCTTCGATCCGCTGGTACCGCTGGTCGATCCCGATCTCCACGGTTTCCGCGCCGTCCGGCCCCGAAAGGGTGCCGCGCCAGTTCCCCGCGATCCGCGCCGGGACGATCCACAGGAACACCGTGCTTTCCCCCGCCGGGAAGACTTCCTTTTCCGGCATCGGGATCGTCCGCAGGTCGTCGGGTTTCCAGTCTCCCATGTCCCAGTCGTGGGAGACGACGCGGGTGCCGGGCGAAAGCTCGTCCAGGATCCGCGGCCGGAGCTGGAGGTTTACCTCCGGCAGCAGGTACATCGTCACGACCGTGGCATCCCGGAAGTCGGTGAGGAATATGTCCTGCTCGAGGAACCGCGCCCGGTCGGACACACCCTCGCGCGCCGCGATCTCCCGGCTCTCCGCCACAAGTTTCTTGTCGTACTCGATGCCCGTGGCGCGCGCCACGTGCCGCTTAGCGGCCGCGATGACGATCCGCCCGTCGCCCGAGCCCAGGTCGTACAGGATGTCCCCGGGGCCCACGTCGGCGATGGAGAGCATGGCTTCCACGACGGGGTCCGGCGTCGTGACGTACGGGACCTCGTCCGCGCGCGGGGATGCGGGCAGGAGGAGCGCGGCGATGAGGATGAGAATGGCCGGGAAGGCCGCCGGGGATCCGCGCATGTACTATCCGCCGGCGGGGCGGTAGCCCTGCTCGCGCAGGCGCCGCCCGAGCTCCTCGCCGTGGTAGCGGTCGCGCGTTTCCAGGAGGAGCTCGACGGTGGAGTAGCCCGGCGGGCAGTCGTGCGGGAGCCGGTCGTGCTCGATGCTCATGACGTTGGACCGTTCCCGGGCGACGGCGGCGAGCAGCGCGGCGAGCGCGCCGGGCAGGTCGGGGAGGAGGAACCGCATCCGGACGAGGCGCCCGGAGCGGAACAGCCCCCGCTCCGTGATCTGCGAGAGGAAGTTGACGTTGATGTTCCCCCCGGAGAGCACGAGCACGGCGGGGAACCGGGTCGGCGGCCGCCGGTACAGCATCGCCGCCAGCGGCGCCGCCCCAGCCCCTTCCAGCGTGGTCTTCATCTCCTCGAGGGCGTACAGGATGGCCGCGGCGATCTCCTCGTCGTCCACGGTGACGGCGTCGTCCACCCACCTGCGGGCCGCCTCGAATGTCCGGTCGCTCATCGACTTGATCGCGATGCCGTCCGCGATCGTCCGCGTCTCGGCGCACGAAACCGGTCTGCCCGCTTCCAGCGAGGGGAGGAGCGACGAGGCGCCGGCCGCCTGCACGGCGATCAGCTCCGCCTCGGGGTGACTCTCCTTGATCGCGGCGCCGATCCCCGCGATAAGGCCGCCCCCTCCCACCGGGACGTACACCGTGCCCGGCGGGCCGATCTCGTCGAGGACCTCGAGCCCCAGCGTCCCCTGCCCGGCGATCACCATCGGGTCGTCGTACGGGTGGATCAGCTCAAGGCCCGACCCGACGGCCAGCGTCTTCGCATGCTGCGCCGCCTCGGCGAACGTCTCCCCGTGCTGGAGGATGCGCGCGTAATCCCCTCCCTCGCGCTGCGCGGCGGTGACCTTGGAGACGGGGGCCCACAACGGCATCACGAGGGTGGCGGGGATGTTCGCCTCGCACGCCGCCCGCGCGACGCCCCGCGCGTGGTTCCCTGCGCTGGCAGTGATCACGCCCGACACCCGGGAGCGGTCCAGGGAGAGCACCTTGTTGGCGGCCCCCCGGATCTTGAACGACCCCGTGTTCTGGAGGTTCTCCAGCTTGGAGAAGACCTTCCCGCCGAATTGCCGCGACAGCGGGGCTTCCTCGACCAGCGGGGTGGGATAAGCCAGGCGGTAGACGCGTTCCCTCGCCTCGGCCAGCTCCTTTAGTCCGAAGTCCATGCCCCCAGTTTAGCCGCAATTTGCGTCAAACCGCTGACATTTCCGGCAGGTTTTGACAGGTCGTTCCCGGACGGTCGATCTGCCCGGCCACGCTGGAGTTCAAGGAAATCGGACGGTTACCCGGCTTGCCGCAGGGCTCGGCATGGAAAATGCAAAATGGTATCGCCAGGAAATTGAACGGAGGGAAGAAAATGCAGGCGATTCACGAAAGATACGGCAGGACGCCCGTTCAGAAGGAAATCGGCGTGGTCATGAAAAAGGCATACTGCGGCTTCGAGCGCCTGGAAAGGGAACACGACGAAAAGATGAAGGCGCTCCTCGAAAACGTCCGCGGCGGGCGTCCGGGCACCCGGGCGGCCTGATCCGCCCGCGGGCGGCGAAGGCTCACGCCGCAATCCGCATCTGCAATCTCGCTTTCTCCCTCAGTTCCTCCGTGAATTCCATCCCGTGCGCTTTTTCCGCGTGCTCCGCAATCTGCCGGATCGCCCCTTCCTCCGTTACGTCCCTCACGACGAAGTAGCATTTCCCGGTCACGTTCCAGCAGCTCAGGTACTTGTCCATCTATAAATCGCCCTCCTTTCACCTCAACGTTTGATGAATCCCCGTTTCCCGCCGTTTCGCTCTTCCCGGGAAAGGACGATCGCGAAGCCTTCCCTCCGATGGAAGTCCGGCCGGGGAGCGGGATGGCGAAGCGCCCAGTGGCTGGTCCTTCCCGCCGCATCCCGGAGGACCGCGCTGGCCCCGATCTCGAGCTCCCCGCTTCCAGGCAGGATCCGCGCAAGGTCCAGCTCGAGGGAAAGCAGCAGGGCATCCGGCTCCCGGACGACGGTGAATGGAAGCGATGCGACCGCCTTCTCCTCCCGCATCCCCTGCCGGTAGCCTGAAAACCGATACACGTTCCAATGGCCGGACGGCGACAGGTTGATCTCCCGGTATCCGCCGGAACCGGCCTCCCCGATGAACAGCTCCAGGCAGGTCTCCTCCCAGAGACGGTCCTTCCTGCCGGCGACCCGGGCGGGCGGGGGGATGGCGATGCCCGACAGGCCGCCACGGAGGGCGAAGGCGACGGACAGGGCGTCTCCGCGCAGTCCGACGGTCCCCCCGATCCGCAGGTCGGGCGGAATTATCTCTCCGGGGAACTGTTCGAGGGAAAAATCGAGCGGACCCAAAGGCGGAAGCGGAAAGACGGCCTTAAGGCTTATAGAGCAGGTGACGCGCGCGCCGCTTCATGAACGACCGCTCTTCGGTCCCCCATGCCCGCAGGAGGCTTCGCCAGCCCTGTTTGCTCTCGATCGCCTTCCGTTCGCGCGCCGAGCCGCACAGCAGGTCGAAGGCGGGGATGTTCCGGACGAACTCGTACGGCTCCGTCCGCCACCGGAACCGTTCGCCGTCCTGGGAACGGGCGGCGGCGACGCACGCGATCCCCGTCCGGAAGGGGCGGAACCTCGAGGGATCCGTGACGTGGACCTCCGCTCCCTGGCATCGGGCTCCCGTATGCTTGTCCCAGGTCGGGACGAAACGGACCGGGCGGAAGCGGACGCCCGGCAGCTTCTCCTTCTCGAGCGCGTCGACCAGGCGGTCCGCGTCGAGCCACGGCGCCCCGAACAGGTGGAAGGGGCGGGTCGTGCCGCGACCCTCGCTCAGGTTCGTCCCTTCGAGAAGGCACATGCCGGGGTAGACGAGCGCCGTCTCCGGCGTCGGCATGTTGGGGGACGGGAATACCCAGGGGAGGCCGGTGTCGCGCCACCACATCCCGCGCCGCCATCCCGCGCACGGGATCACCGTGAGCTCCAGCACGAGCGAAAGCTCGTGCCGGTACAGCCGGGCCAGCTCGCCGACGGTGAGGCCGTGGCGCACCGCCACGTCGTACACGCCGCAGAACGATTCGAAGCCGGGGCGCAGCGGGGGCCCTTCGACTGCGAGTCCGCCGACCGGGTTCGGGCGGTCGAGGACGAAGAAGGGGATCTTCGCCCGGGCGGCTACCTCCATGGAGAAGAGCATCGTGGCCTGGTAGGTGTAATAGCGCGTCCCGATGTCCTGGATGTCGAAGACCAGCGCGTCGAGCCCGAGCAGCATCTCCTCCGACGGTCGGAGCGAGTCGGGGCGGTTCCCGTACAGCGAGTAGACCTTCGCCCCGGTGCGCCGGTCGCGCTCGTCTCCGACGGCGGCCATGTACTGCGCGTCGCCCCGGATCCCGTGCTCGGGTCCGAACAGCGCGGCAAGCCGTATGCTGCGCGATTCGTGGATCAGGTCCGCCGCGTGCCGAAGCGTCCGGTCCACCGACGTCGGGTTGCAGATCAGCCCCACAGACATCCCCCGCAGCGGCGCGAACCGCATCGCGGCCAGCACATCGAGGCCGGAAGATACCCGCTCCGTGCGGCGCATGCGGGGAAAGGACGCTTTTCCCATATCCGTGAAAGATATCACATCCGG
>JBFLWB010000055.1 GCA_040758155.1 Thermodesulfobacteriota bacterium | reverse complement strand
CGGACCTGGGCAACTGGGTCGCTTACCGGTCTGCGCCGCTTTCCATGGCCCTCGGCCAGGTATCCCTTGCCCGGTCGAGCGAAACGAAGATCGAGTGGAACGAGGGGGGAATCCCGACTCCGGACGGGCTCTCCGCGGAGCTCTCCGCCCTCGGCCGCTTCGAGCCGTATCCCTGGCTTTCCGTGGACGGCAGGGCGGCGACCTGGTTCGGGGAAAGGGACGCCAATGGGACACAGTACGGGGAGGCCTCCGTCGGGATCGGACACAGATACGCCTCCCTGCAGGCGGGCAGGATCACGTCCTGGTACGGTCCCGGACGCCGCGGCGCGCTGATCTTCACGAACAACGCGCAGCCGTTCCGGGGCGTCCGGCTTCACAATCCCGTCCCCATCTCTTTCACCGGCTTCCTCTCGTTCCTCGGCACCGCGCAGTACGATCTGTTCTTCGCCCGGCTGGACGCCGCCCGCCCGCTGCCCAAGACGCTGCTGTCCGGTTTGCGCCTGGGACTCCGGCCGAGCCGTTACTTCGAGATCGGCGCCTCGCGGGCAATCCACTTCGGGGGGGAAGGACAGGGGGAAAGCGTCGGCGATTGGTGGAAGGCCTTCATCGGATCCGAAATCGACAATCTGGATTTCAGGACGAACCAGCTCGTCGCGTTCGACGGGACGCTGACGCTTCCCTTCAAGACGCAGCCGGTCCAGCTCTATTTCGAATGGGGGGCGGAAGACCAGGCAAGGGGCGGATACAAGGTTCCCCGGTTCGCGAAGTGGGCGACGCTCAGCGGAGTGTTCTTCCCGTCCATCCTCGGCAATCCCGATTTCGATTTCCGGGTCGAGTACGCCGACAACCACATGGGCGGTCATGGAAGCGACTGGTACACCCATCTGGACTCCCCGCATGTCTATAAGGGACGGTTCCTCGGCCACCCGATGGGAACGGACGCGCGGGATCTTTCCTTCCAGGGACGCTATTTCCTTCTGCCCTCGACGTTCCTGGAGCTCACGGTGAACCGGATGGACCGGTTTCTCGCGGCGGCGCCGACGGAGGAGACGATCGGCTTCCGGCTGGCATTCATCGGCTGGCTGACGCCATCCCTTCGCGCAGGCGCGGGTTTTCATGCGGAGAGGGTCGCGAACGCCGGCATGGCGGCGGGCGCCCGGGAGAACGGGTTCGCCGCCTGGGCCGACCTTGCGTGGAGATTTTCCGGCGGATATGCTTATCATTCTTCCAAGGAGCGTCCATGAAGCGACACGGTTTCCCGGCATCCATCGCGATCCTGCTTTTCCTGGTTTTCGCCGCCCGGGAGGCGTCTTCGGCCGAGCCCTTCGGCTCCATGGGCGGGTCCATGACCGGGGACCAGTCCGTTTTCACGGGATCGGGCGATTCTTCACAGGTTTTCGGCTTCCCGTATCCCCTGCAGCAGTCGCCGGGCAGCATGGGAACCGCGCCCATGGGTTCCCCGCTTCTCCAGCAGGGCGATTTCATGGACGGCGGGATGATCGCCGAGGAGAAATCGGCCCGGCTTCCGCCGCTTCCGCCGGAAGGGCAGTCGGCATTCGAGCAGCTCGTTTCCGGGAAGGTCGAGATCACGAGGGCCCAGCTCGATGTCATCCGCCAGGACCCGGCGATCGTGTTCACGAACACCCCCGGCGCCCCCTACAACGGGTCCGTCGTGGTGCCGGTGAAGATCGTCGCCGTTTCCAGGAAGAACGGATCGGCTCCCCAGGCGCCCGCCGCGGATCCGGGCGCGGCCCCGGCCGCCGATCCTGCGGCAGCGGGGGAGAAGGCGGCGGCCGACTCGCCCGTCGTCCTGTCCTCCGTGGATGTCATCGCCGGCTACCTGGTCGGCCCGCGCGACCGCATCGCCGTCGCGTTCCGCCTCCTGGGGATCGCCAGCCCCTATTCGATCTCGATGGATCTGAAGCACTTCGGCCTTGAGCTGTTCCAGCAGGGACGCTCCGGATTCCTGACCGTCAACCGCCTGCCCGTCGGCCCCGATTACGTCCTCGGCCCGGGCGACGAAGTGAGGGTGCGGATCTGGGGCAAGGTCGAGGGCGCGTGGAACCGCAGGATCGAGCGGGATGGCACCATCCGCCTCCCGAAGGTGGGCGTCGTCCCGTTGGGGGGAATGACCTTCGCCCAGGCCCAGGAATCGCTCCAGAAGGAGTTTTCCCGCGTCTTCACCGGGTTCGAGATGAGCGTCACGCTCGGCGTCCTGCGCTCGATGACCGTATACGTGGTGGGCAACGCGCGGCAGCCGGGGGCCTATACCGTCTCTTCCATGGCGACGCTGGTGAACGCCCTGATCCAGGCCGGCGGTCCCTCCAAGTCCGGCTCCATGCGCGACGTCCAGGTTCGGCGGGCGGGGATGACGATCGCCCATTACGACCTGTACGACCTGCTGCGGCAAGGCGACAAATCGAGCGACCCGCGCCTCCTGCCGGAGGACGTGATTTTCGTCCCGCCGATCGGGCCGGTCGCCGCGATCGCGGGCAGCGTGAACAACCCCGGCCTCTACGAGCTGAAGGGGGAGCGGACCGTCTCGCAGCTCATCGAGCTGGCCGGCGGGCTGAACGCGCTGGCGTTCCGCGGCCGGCTGCAGATCGAGCGGATCGTCGAGAGCAACCGGCAGATCGTGTTCGAGTCCGACCTGGAGGCGTCGCGGGAGAAGGAGGTCGATCTCCGCTCCGGCGACATCCTCAAGGTGTTCCAGATCGTGCCGGACCGCCGGACCGTGCGGATCGCCGGGGCCGTCCATCGGGACGGAGAATTCGGATACACGCCCGGGATGACCGTGAAGGACCTCGTTTCCTATTCCGGCGGAACGAAGTATTACGCGTACCTGAAGGAAGCCGAGCTGTCCCGGCTGCACCTTTCGGAATCGGGGCCGACGGTCGAGAAGGTGAGCATCGACCTGGAGAAGGCGCTGGCCGGGGACCCGGCGTCGAACCTGCCCCTCCGGGAGAACGACCGGCTCCTGGTGCGCTCCGTTCCGGAGCTCTCCACGTTCACCCAGGTCACGCTGCTCGGCGAGGTCCGCTTTCCCGGGACGTACACCGCCCGGAAGGGGGAGCGGCTTTCCTCGGTGATCGAGCGGGCGGGCGGCTTCACGTCCGACGCGTATCTGCGGGGCGCCGTCTTCACGCGGGTCAGCGTCGCGGCGTACCAGCAGAAGGTGATCGACGAATCCATCGCCCGGCTGGAGCGCGACCTGGTGGCCCAGGGCGCCGCGATGGTGGCGATCTCGGCGACCGGCCAGGAGATGGGGGCGGCGCAGGCGGAGATCCGCCTGGTCGAGGCGCTGGTGCAGAAGCTGAAGCAGACCCGGCCCCAGGGAAGGATGGTGCTCGAGATCTCCGCCCCCGGGGAGATGAGGAACACCCTGAACGACATCGAGCTCGAGAACGGGGACGTCCTCACCGTCCCGCAGAACCCCCGGAACGTCCACGCCCTGGGAGCCGTGTTCAACCAGGCGACCTTCGTCTTCGACGAGCGGAAGAAGCTGGAGAACTACATCCTGATGGCCGGCGGCTACACGGAATCCGCGGACAGGGACCGGATCTACATCCTGAAGGCGAACGGCTCCGCGATCCGCCCGGAAGGAAGCCGGTTCTTCCTCTTCTCCGGCTCCGCGTTCTCCGCGCAGGACGGGAAGCCGCTGCTGGAGCCCGGGGACACCATCGTCGTGCCCGAAAAGATCGGGCGGATCGCATGGCGCCGGAGCATCATCGACATCTCCCAGATCCTGTTCCAGGCCACCATGGCGGCAGGCGTCGTGATCGCGGCGTTGTAGGGGCATCGACATTGGAGCCGACAATGGAACCCGGAACCTCTTCGAGAGGCAGCGAAATCGACCTGGCGGAGCTCTTCTCCGCCCTATGGCGCAGGCGGCGCCCGATCCTGGCGATCACCTTGGGATTCGCGCTCCTCGCGGCGGTCGTGGCGCTGCGGCTTCCCAACGTCTACCGGGCGGAGACCCGGCTTTTGCCTCCCCAGGACAAGGGGGGGAACCTCGCCGCCCAGCTCCTGGGCCAGGCGGGGGGGATCATGGCGCTTGCGGGCGGGGTTCCCACGCTGAAGTCCCAGGGCGAGCTGTACGTGGAGATCGTGAAGTCCCGGACCGTGCTGGACCGCATGGTCGACCGGTTCGACCTGATGAAGCTCTACGAGGCGCGGTTCCGCCAGGACGCGCGCAGGATCCTCATGGGGGCCGTCAAGGCCAGGGACGACAGGAAGAGCGGGATCATCTTCCTGACGGTCGAGGACACGGACCCGAAGCGGGCGGCGGAGATGGCCAATGCGTTCGTCGAGGAGATGCGGGCCCTGGCGGGCGGGCTGGCGATCTCGGAAGCCGGCCAGAGGCGCATGTTCTTCGAGGAGCAGATCCGGCACGCGAAGGATTCGCTGACCCGGTCCGAGGAGGAGATAAAGAGTTATCAGCAGCGGACGGGGCTTTTCCAGGTCGACGCCCAGGCCCGGGCGATCATCGAGGGGATCGCGCGCCTTCGGGCGATCGTCGCGGCGAAGGAGGTCGAGGCCAAGGTCCTGCGGACCTTCGCGACCGACAGGAACCCGGACCTGAACCGGGTGGAGGAGGAGATCCGCGCCCTCCGGAGCGAGCTGCAGAAGGCCGAAACGGCGAAGGGGGCGGGTTTCGACACCATCATGTCCTCGGGGAGGGTCCCCGAGATGGGCATGGAATACCTGCGGAAAGTGCGGCAGCTCAAGTACAACGAGACGCTGTTCGAGCTGCTGTCGAAGCAGTATGAGCTTGCGAAGCTGGACGAGGCGAGGGACGCCGTCGTCATCCAGGTGATCGACCGGGCGGTCCCCCCCGAGCGGAAGTCCGGGCCGCAGAGGCTGTTCATCGTCATCCTGGCCGCGTTCATCGCCCTCGTTCTGTCCACGGGCGTTTTCGCGTTGGTGGAGGCCCGCAAGATCCGCCCATGACCGACGCCATCGTGGCTGTTCTCGGGACCGGCTCCATCGGGCGCCGCCATCTCGCAGTCCTGAAAACCCTCGGAATCCGGTCCATCGCGGTGCCCGTCCGCCCGGACCGGGCCGGGGCCCTTGCCGCCGATGGGTGGGAGGTCGCAGGATCCCTGGACGAAGCGGCGTCCCGGGGGGCGCGGGCGGCGGTCATCGCGACCGACACGCTGCGCCACGTGCCGGACACGCTGCATGCGCTGCGCCTCGGCCTCGATGTCCTTTGCGAAAAGCCGCTGGCGGAGGATGCGCTGTCGGCGGGCCGCCTCCCGGACCGAGCCGGGGAGTCGGCCCCCCGCCTGTTCGTCGCTTACTGCCTCCGGTTCGACCGGGGGCTCGGGGGCTTTCGGGCGCGCCTCGCCTCGATCGGAGACATCCATTCGGCGCGCATCGAGTGCCGCTCCTTCCTCCCGGGATGGCGGCCGCACCGCGATTACCGGGAAAGCTATTCGGCGCGGGCCTCGGAAGGCGGGGTGCTCCGGGACCTGTGCCACGAGGTGGATTACGCCTGCTGGCTCTTCGGCTTCCCCGAGGCGGTGTCCGGAATGACCGGCAACACGGGGAGGCTGGGAATCGAAAGCGAGGAGATCGCGGAGGCGTTCTGGGTCTCGCCCGGCGGCGTCCGCGTTTCCGTGGGGCTGGACTACCTGAGCGATCCTCCTTCCCGGTTCGTCCGGGCGCACGGAAGCCTCGGGATGCTGGAGTACGATTTCCACTCCCGGCGCCTGGTCCTGCGGACGAAGGGCGGCGAACGACGCGAGGAGAGGATGGAGGGGGATCCCGGAGACATGTACGCGGAGCAGATGCGCCGCTTCCTCCAGGCGGCCTCGGGCGGGGATCCCGGGGTCCTTGCGACGGGCGGCGACGGGCGGAAGGCGCTCGCGCTCTGCGACGCATGGAGGAGGAGCTCGGCGTCGGGCCGCAGGGAGGTGCTTTCGTCTTGACGGTCAAGCCGGTGCTCTGCGTGATTCCCGCCCGCGGAGGGTCCAAGGGGCTCCCCGGGAAAAACATCCGGCCGCTGGCGGGGCTGCCGCTGATCGCGCACTCGCTCCGGTGCGCCGGGATGTGCGCGGGGATCGCCCGGACGATCGTCAGCACCGATTCCGGGGAGATCGCGGCGGTCGCCCGTGCGAACGGGGCGGATGTGCCCTTCCTCCGCCCGGAGGAGCTCGCCGGGGACACGACCCCCATGCTGCCGGTCCTGCAGCACGCCTTGCGGGAGATGGAGCGCATCGACGGGAAGCGGTACGGATCGGTCCTGCTGCTGGATCCGACCAGCCCGGGAAGGTTTCCCTCGGACGTGGAGGAGTGCGTGCGCCGCCTGGATGCCGACCCGGCGGCCGACGGGGTGGTCGGCGTTTCCCGTCCCGATTTCAACCCGTACTGGCATTGCGTCGTGGAGCGGGAAGGGTACATGGCGCCGCTCATCCCCGGCGCGGACCGTTTCGGCAGGAGGCAGGACGTGCCCGCCGTATACCGCATCAACGCGTC
>JBFLWB010000054.1 GCA_040758155.1 Thermodesulfobacteriota bacterium | reverse complement strand
TGATGTTTTCCCTCTCGTCGAACGGGGTTACAAGGATCGGAAACACCCCATAGAAGGCGACGGGTGCGGTCAAGGCGGATCCCTCTTTGGTTTTTCTTCAGACTATACCCGATTCCGCTTTCAGGTATCCGGAGCCTGCGGGGTTTCTTGCATTGACAGCGAGAAATCGCGGGAATATACTTCTTTGTTCGTGGCGCGGGGTGGAGCAGTCCGGTAGCTCGTCGGGCTCATAACCCGAAGGTCCCAGGTTCAAATCCTGGCCCCGCTACCAATAACAATCAAGGGGTTAGGCGGAACGGCCTAATCCCTTTTTTCTTGATTCTCCGAGCAGCCGTCCGTCTTCTCGAAGACGTCCCTCCCGTTGATCCTGAGCTTGATGCCGGAAAGGATGAACGTCTCCAACGGATTCAATCCATTCATGCCGGGAAGCGAGCAGGCATCCATGATGTGACGCGGAGGGAAACTGCGATTGGCCCACGAGTGGGTCATGGCGGCACCTCATTCCCGAATGAATTTTATGAATTCATTAAATACTAAAAATAATATTAATGTCAATGGAATTATGTATTATAATTTAAGCCATGAAGAGGGGAAGGCCGCCCGGCAGAAAACTGACGCACTCCCTAACCCTTCGCGTCGACGATGACGTGATGGCTGCGCTTGTGCGTATGGCCGACCTTGATCGCCGCAGCGTGGCGGCAATGGCAAGGATCATTCTTGAGGATGGCATGGCGGTCAAGACAGGGAAGCGTGCGACGCCGCATGCGGACAGGGAGACGACGTAATACTGCATGCCGACGCTTCCGCACGCAGGCGCTGCAGGTCTGAAGGGCGGGAAGGCAACCGCTATCGTCAGGGAATGATCCTGACCCGCCCCGTCTCCCCGACGATCCCCCCGATCTCGACGAAATCCGTCAAGCGGCCGCCCCCGCTCCCGGGATCGATGCCAGGTCCGTCACGAGGACGATCTTTCCGCGGACGTGAACGCTTTCAAGGGCGTCGAACGCCCGGGCGCCTTCGCGAAGCGGGAATACCGCCCCTATGACCGGCCGCACCTTTCCTTCCCGGATCAGCAGCTCCATTTCCATGTAATCCTCGGGGCGCGCGCGCATGTTGGCCGCGACGATCCGCCGCCCCCCGAGCATCTTCCTCCAAAGCAGGCGGGCGAGCACACCGGGAGTCGGCAGGGTGGTGGCGTAGACCCCATCGGGAGAGAGGATCCGGGCTGCCTTCGCGAAGCCGAGGCTTGCGTGGGCGTCGAAGACGATGTCGTAGGCCTTCCGGTCCAGGGTGACGTCGTGCGAAGCGTAGTCGATAACCACGTCGGCGCCGAGCTCCCGCGCGAAATCCATGTTCCGGGCGCTGCAAACCGCCGTCACCGACGCCCCCCGGGCCTTCGCGATCCGGAGGGCGAAATGGCCGACGCCGCCGGTCGCGCCGTTGATCAGCACGGCCTTCCCGGCGAGGTCGCCGCATCGCCGCAGGCCGTTGAGCGCTGTGAGGGCCGCGACGGGCAGCGTGGCCGCTTCCTCGAAAGAGATCCCGTCCGGTATGGCGCGGGCGCGGCGGGCATCCACCGGGACGAATTCGGCATGGGCCCCCGGTTTCCGCAGGTGGAGCGGCGTGAAGCCGTAGACCGCATCGCCCGGCCGGAATCCCGATACCCCTCGTCCTGCTTCGCGGACGACACCGGCGAAGTCGGCCCCGAGGACCTTCGGGAAACGGGAACCGGTGACGACCCGGATGTCTCCCCGCCGGATCTTGAAATCGAGCGGATTCAGGGAAGCGGCCTTCACCGCAACCAGCAGTTCCCCCCGGGTGGGGGAGGGATCCGGAAGCTCCCCGTACCGCAGGACTTCCGGGCCGCCGTAGGATGTAAGGAACAGCGCCATCATTTTCGCCGGTCCTCCGCCGATCGCCCCTGTGGAATAAATATAGAACGGAAACCGCGGTTTTGTGGTATGATCGATTCACATTTTCGACCCGTTCGAAAACCACTCCCCCCACATACCACGAATCCTTCGGATGCCGCCGGGCGTCTATCCGGCAAGGCATTTGCGGTGGGGAAAGGAGGCGACCGATGCGAAACGGCAAGAAAACGGCACGTTGGTTCCTGTACGCCGCATTGTGCGTCGGGACCGCAGGCGTATCCCTCATGGGATACCACCAGGTGAAGCAGGTCCGCTCGGAGAAAACGCTCGACCTGACCACGTGGGTTCCCAAGGAACGGATCGTCCGGCTGATGCAGTTCCACGGGACGGACGGCCTGAAAGTCACCCAGGACGAGGTCTTCATCCTCCGCGGCAGCCGGTGGGTCCCCGTCCTGAAGCGCCGCTCGGGCTGACGGTAGCCGCTCTTCGGCGCTCGGATTCATTGCCCGCGCTCCCGGACGTAAAAGGGGGCGCGGGCAATTTCATATCTGCAATTCCCTACCACTAAGTGCCAAATAGTGGAAAATTAGTTCCCATTTGTAGGAAATATATCTAAAAAGCAATATTTTTAATAACGAATATCCATTACGTCCCGGCGATTTATTTTCCCTCTCCATTTGGGAATGCATGTTGCTCTTCTTTAGCTTATAAGGCGATTCGGCAACCTCGGTGTCCGGCCCGGCAGCGTATCGGCAGGCCGGGAGGGCAGGAAGGAGGCAGCGGCATGCGGAAGATGCTATGGCTCCTTTACATCGCGTTGGTCGTATCCACCGTCTGCGTTTTCTCGATGGGTTATCGCCAGGTTACGCTTGTCAAGGCGGACAAGGTCTTCGACCTGACCAGCTGGGTTCCGAAGAAGGAAATCGTTCGGTTGATGCGTTACCACGGCGCCGACGGAATGAAAATCACTCGGGATGCGGTATTCATCTTCCGGAATGCGCAGTGGATCCCGGTCATGAAGCGGGACCCGGGCTGAAAGGTCTACAGAAGTCTGCGGCAGTTCCCCGGTCCGCGGGAATCCGGCGAGGGTCCCGCGGACCGTCGTTTTCAGCGCCCCCTGCCTCGACCGCCGCCGTCTCCGCCTCCGCGGTCGTCGTGGTGTCCGCCGTGCCCGTGGCCGCCCCAATCATCCCAGTAGATGAAACAGCCCGAAAGAAGCGGGGACAGGGAAAGAACCGTCAGCATCACCAGCAGAAATTTTTTCATCCTCGCGCTCCCGTAACGACCGATTTATCGTTATCTGATAAATAGAGAACGAAAGACGCGAAGGGAATATTCACGCCCCCGGAGGAGATGTCATGAAGAGATCGCTGGGTGCAAGGACCCTCGTTTTCCCCACCCCGGCATGGGTCGTCGGCACATACGACGCGGAAGGGAGACCGAACGCGATGACCGTGGCGTGGGGAGGCATCTGCTGTTCCCACCCGCCGTGCCTCGCCGTTTCTCTGCGGAAGGCCACCCATTCGTACGCGTCGATCGTGGAGCGGAAGGCGTTCACGGTCAGCGTTCCCTCCGAGGCGTACACCCGGGAGGTGGACTACTTCGGCATGGCTTCCGGAAAGGACGCGGACAAGTTCGCCGCGGCCGGGCTTACCCCCGTCCGGGGATCCCTCGTGGACGCGCCGTATGTCGGGGAATTCCCCATGGTCGTGGAGTGCCGTCTCCTCCACGCGATCGAGATCGGAGGACACACGCAGTTCATCGGCGAAATCCTGGACGTCAAGGCGGACGAGTCCGTCCTCGACGCCGAGGGGATCGCGGACATCGGCAAGGTGCGCCCGATCGTGTACGCGCCGGATGTGCGCAGCTATCACGGCGTCGGACCGTCGCTGGGACGGGCGTTCTCGATCGGAAAAGTTTTCCCGGGACCGCTCAATCCTTCTTGAGCCGGGATGCGGGCTCTTCGTAGGTCAACACGCGGATCAGCCCGATCGTCTCCCCTTTGTCGCCTGTGGTCGAGACATCGCTGACGGAGATCACCTTCCTGATCCCCGCGGAAGCGATGAAGTCCCCGACGGCCCGGTCCAGTTCCTCGATTTCCTGCTTCGCGTGAAAGATCTTCATCTGGGAGGTAAAGGATTTCACCTTGATCATGGGGGTTCCCTCCTTATTCTCTTATGCTAACTCACTCATATGGAAAACGGGACGTCGCCGCTGTAACATGCATCCATGGATTCCCCGGCCGGCCTGTACGACGCTGCGATCAGGATCCTGATCGCCAACCCCCTAATCCTCCTTTTCCTGGTCGCGGCCGTCGGCTACCCGCTGGGGCGGATCAAGATCCGCGGCAGCAGCCTCGGGATCGCATCGGTCCTGTTCGTCGGGCTCGCCGTCGGCTCCCTCCACCCGGACCTGAAGCTGCCGGAGATCGTGTACGTCCTCGGCCTGGCGCTCTTCGTCTATATGGTCGGTCTTTCCAGCGGCCGCGCATTCTTCGCCTCGCTGCTTCGCGACGGCGCCCGGAACAACCTGCTGGTGGGGCTCATCCTTCTCTGCGCCGCGGGGCTCGCCCTGGTCCTGCGCGATTTCCTGGGGCTGAAACCGGGGATCGCCGCCGGCATGTACTCCGGCAGCTTCACCAACACGCCGGCTCTGGCCGGCGCCCTCGAAACCATCAAGACGGTGGCACCGGAGGCGGACCTGAACCGGCTGCTGGCCGAGCCGGTCGTCGGCTTCTCCATCGCCTACCCGTTCGGGGTGATCGGCGTGGTCCTCGCCATCTCCATCGCGCAGAGGATCTGGAAGATCGATTATCTGAAAGAGGCGAAAGCGCTGCACTTTTTCGAGGCGACGCACGAGCGGCTGCACGTTCGCAGCGTCGAGATCACCCATCCGTTCGCGCTGAACGAGACGATCCGCGACCTGATCAAGCGGTACGGGTGGCGCATCGTGTTCGGCCGGATCAAGCGGGAAGGGCAGTCCATCCTCGCCTACCCGTCGGCCCGGTTCACGCGGGGAGACATCGTGTCCGTCATCGGCACCCTCGACGTCCTCAACGAGGTCACTCCGCTCCTGGGGAGGAAGAGCGAGGAGGACATCCAGTACGAGGAGAGCGATTTCGAGACCCGGGCCATCTTCGTCTCCAACCCGGAGGTGATTTCCCGGAGGCTGAAGAACCTGCGCCTTCGGGAGGAGCACGGCGCCCTGATCACCCGGATCCGGCGCGGCGACGGCGATTACATCCCCCACGGCAGCCTGGCCCTCGAGCCTGGCGACCTCATCCGGGTGATGGCGCCACGCAACCGCATGCCGGAGGTCACCGCCTTCTTCGGCGATTCCTACAAGGCGATCAGCGAGGTCGACCTCGTGACGTTCAGCATGGGGCTGGCGCTCGGGCTGCTGATCGGGAGCGTGAAGATCCCGCTGCCCGGCGGCCTCACCTTCTCCCTCGGGTTCGCGGGCGGGCCGCTGGTCGTGGCGCTGATCCTCGGAGCCATCGGGAGGAGCGGCAAGCTGGTCTGGTCGCTTCCCTACAGCGCGAACATGACGCTGCGCCAGATCGGGCTGGTCCTCTTCCTCGCGGGGATCGGAACGAGGGCCGGGTACGGATTCCTGTCCACCTTTCTGCAGGGAGGCGGGGTCTCGATCTTCCTTGCGGGCGCGGCGTTGACCTTCGCCGCCGCGGTAACGGCCCTCTGGATCGGCCACAAGCTCCTGGGTATCCCCATGAGCATCCTGACCGGCATGATCGCCGGGATGTTCACCCAGCCCGCCGTCCTCGGGTACGCGCTCGAGCAGACGGAAAACGATCTTCCCAACGTCGGCTACGCCTCGGTCTACCCCGTGGCCACGATCGCCAAGATCCTCCTCGTCCAGGCGCTCCTTTCCGCGTAAGCGCGGAGGCTGCAGAGGATGAAGATCTCCCGATTTCACTTGTTCTATTTTGCGGTTTGATACATATTGTCCCTTGTCCCGATTCCCGTTTGTCCCCGGGATCGGACCACCTCAAACCGGCTAAAGGGGGTTCGGCGATGAAGAAAGGATGGACGTTCCTCGTTTGCGTCTTGGCGATCGCCTTTGCGCTTTCGCCCGCCTGGGCGAAGGAGCCGACGATCCGCATCGGAATCAACGCCCCGCTCACCGGCGACATCCCCAAGGTCGGGGAGGGAACCAAGTTCGCCGCCCAGCTCTGGCTCGAAGACGTCAAGGCCGCCGGCGGCATCGCGATCGGCAAGAAGAAGTACCCGGTGGAGCTGGTCATCGAGGACAACGAGTCCAAGGCGGAATCGGCGGTGAAAGTGACCACCAAGATGATCACCGAGGACGATATCCTCATCATGATCGGGCCCCAGGCCTCCAAGCAGGCGGTGCCCGCTGGAGGGATCGCGAACAACTACAAGACTCCGATGATCACACCCTGGTCGACGAATCCCGACGCCACCAAGGACAGGCCGTACGTGTTCCGCGCCTGCTTCCTGGATCCGTTCCAGGGGCCGGTGGTGGCGAACTTCATCACCAAGGAGTTCAAGTTCAAGAAGGCCGCCGTCCTATACGACGTGGCCAGCGACTACCCTAAGGGACTGGCGGAGTTCTTCAGGAAGGCGTGGGAGGACATCAACGGGAAAGGGTCCGTGGTGGCGTATGAAAGCTTCACCACCAAGGACACCGACTTCAGCTCCCAGCTTACCAAGATCAACAACTCCGGCGCCCAGGTCCTGTTCGTTCCGCAGTACTACAACGAGGTCGCCCTCATCGTCCAGCAGGCCCACCAGCTCGGCTGGAAGAAGCCCATCGTCGGCAGCGACTCCTGGGGCTCCGCCGAGACGACGAAGCTCTGCGGCAAGGACTGCAACGGCGCCTTCTTCAGCACCCACTACGCCGCGGCCGGCGCGACCGGCGAGACGAAGAAGTTCATCGACCGCTATAAGGCGAAGTACGGCTACGTGCCCGACGACGTCGCCGCCCTCACCTGGGACGCCATGAAGCTGGCGCAGCAGGCGATCCAGGCGACCGGCGGGCTCTCGGGCGACCTGAAGAAGGACCGGGACGCGGTGCGCAACCAGCTCTCCCAGGTGAAGAAGTTCAAGGGGATCACGGGCGAGATGACGTTCGCCGGCAAGAACGACCCGTCGAAGTGCGCGGTCATCGTCAAGATCAGCGACGCCGGCGAGTTCACGTTCTACAAGTCGGTCTGCCCGTAAGGGGAAAGGAAGAACGGGCGGAACGACAATGACGGTCTTTTTGCAGAACGTGGTCAACTCCCTCCAGTGGGGGAGCTTCTACGCCCTGATCGCGCTCGGATATTCCATGGTCTACAGCATCCTCATGCTTTTCAACTTCGCGCATGGGGACATCTTCATGGTCGGGGCGTACATCGGCTTCGGGGTCTCCTTCGGGCTGCTCGCGCTCGTCACTTCGGGGATGTTCGCGCTGCCGAACTGGCTGATCCTGGTGTTGACCATCCTCATCTCGATGTTTCTCACCTCGTTCGTCGGCATGCTCGTCGAGCGCGTGGGGTACCGTCCCCTGCGGAACGCCCCGCGCGCCTCGGCGGCCATCACGGGCCTCATGATCGGCATCATCCTCGAAACCGGGAACCTGATCCTGCTCGGGGCCCGCAGGGTCAGCTTTCCGTCGCTGATCGAGACGGCGACGTACGACCTCGGCGGCGTAATGCTCACCAACAAGAAGATCATGATCGTCGCGGTCTCCCTGCTGCTGACGCTGGCGCTGCACCAGTTCATCAAGAGGACGAAGTACGGAATGGCCATGCGGGCGATGGCCTACGACTTCGTGGCGGTCCCGCTGATGGGGGTGCCGGTCAACCGGGTGATCGCCCTGACCTTCGGCATCGGCTCCGCGCTCGCGGCGGCGGCCGGTATCCTCTTCGGCGTCGCGTATCCCGTGCTCGACCCGAACATGGGGATCACCTTCGGCTGGAAGGCCTTCGTGGCCGCGATCCTGGGCGGAAGGGGATCCATCTTAGGGGCCACGCTGGCGGGCTTCCTGCTCGGATTCACGGAGATCTTCGTCGCGATGCTATTTCCTTCGACGCTCCGGGACCTCATCGCCTACACCATCATCCTGCTGATCCTGACGTTCCGGCCGCACGGCTTCTTCGGAGAGCCGTACAGCGCGCAGCTAAGGCTGTAACGCCGTGCCCGCACCAAACGTAAAAACCGGCAGTTTCCGCGCTTTATGCTCCGGCGTGCCGCTCCTCGGCTGGCTGCTGGGCATGCTTGCCGCGGCGATGCTCGAAAAATTCTTCGGAACCGGCCTGGCATCGGCGGTGGGGCTGCCCAAGATCCCGGCGCTGTTCGGGATCGACATCATGCTGAAGCGGCCGCTCCTGGTCCCCAACGCGTTTTTGTACACGCTGCTGATCTATGCGCTGCCGATCCTCATCGTCGGCATCGCCGGCGCCCGGGCGGCCAACCGGATCGCAGGCTGGCTGCTCCGGCTTCCGATGGCGGTCCCGGCGGCCGTTCATCTGGGGCTCCTCTACATCTCGCTGCACTACTGGGCGGACGTCAGCGACTACCGCGCACTGGTCCTGAAGCTGACGCTGATCGCCATCATGCTGACGCTGAGCCTGAACGTGATCAACGGGTACATGGGCGAATTCTCATGTTCCCACCCGGGATTCATGGCGCTGGGCGCGTACTGCTCTTCGGTGGTCACCGTGGGCCTTTTCGTCGACGCGGGCATGTTCGGGATCGCCCTGTTGCCGGAAAGCCTGGGGCCGTTCGTTTTCCCGATCGCGCTCCTTGCCGGCGGCGCGCTGGCGGCCGCGGGCGCGCTGCTCGTGGCGGTCCCCTCGTTCCGCACGCGGGGGGATTACCTGGCGATCATTTCACTGGCCTTCCTTTTCATCGTGAAGAGCCTCATCGAGAACTTCGAGTTCGTGAAGGGGCCGCGCGGGATGAGCGGGCAGCCCGACTGGGCGGGGCTTCCGGCGGTGTTTTCCTGGACCGTCCTCTGCGTGTGGACCATCAACAACTACGTGCGCTCCACGATGGGGAAGGCGCTGAACGCCGTCCGCGACAACGAGCTGGCGGCCAACGCCATGACGGTCGACACGCGGCACACCAAGATGGTCGGCTTCCTCTTCTCGGCATTCTGGGCCGGGGTCGCGGGCGGCCTGTTCGCCCACGTCCTGCGGTACGTGAACCCCGGGACGTTCGGAATCCAGAACCTCGCGGAAGTGCTCGCCATGGTCTACTTCGGCGGGCTGAACTCGGTCTACGGCTCCATCGTCGGCGCCGTGAGCATCAGCCTGCTCGGAGAGATGCTCCGGCCGCTCGAGATCTTCAAGTGGATCATCATCCCGCTGCTGCTCATCCTGGTGATGATCTTCCGCCCGACCGGGCTGATCGCCTTCAAGGACCTCGACGCCTTTTCCCTGTTCCGCCCGAAGCGCAAACCGGGCGGGGAGGAATGAGATGCCGATCCTGCGGGTGAAGGACATGTCGCACGACTTCGGGGGCTTGAGGGCCGTCCGGAACTACAACCTCGAGCTCATGCCCGGGCAGATCCGGGGGCTGATCGGTCCCAACGGCGCCGGCAAG
>JBFLWB010000053.1 GCA_040758155.1 Thermodesulfobacteriota bacterium | reverse complement strand
TCCCTTCCTGCTCCTCGACCGAGCGCAGCGACGGGCGGTCCATCAGCTCGACGGCCGACACCGGCCCGGACTTGAGCTGCGCCGTCGCCCGGCACGCCCCCGCGATGTCCGGGAACAGGATCAGCGCCGACGCCTTGTGCTCGTGCTCCTCCACGGTCCGGTACGTGATCTCCGCGATGAAGCCGAGCGTTCCCTCCGAGCCGATCATCAGGTGGAGGAGGATGTCGACGGGGTCGGTGTAGTCCACGAAGGCGTTGAGGCTGTAGCCGGTGGTGTTCTTGATCCTGAACTTGTGCCGGATCCGGTCGCGCAGCGCCGGGTCCGCGGCGATCTCGTCGCGGATCCGCTCGATCTCCCGGACCAGCTCCGGGTGCGAATCCGTGAAGGCGCGCCGCGACGCCGGATCGGCGGTGTCCAGAAGGGAGCCGTCCTGGAGGACGACCTTCATGCTCTCCACGGTGCGGTAGCTGTTCTGCGCCGTGCCGCAGCACATGCCGCTCGCGTTGTTGGCGGCGATCCCCCCGATCATGCAGTGGTTGATGGAGGCGGGGTCCGGCCCGATCTTCCGCCCGTAGGGGACCAGCGCCGCGTTCGCCTCCGCGCCGATGATCCCCGGCTCCAGGGAGATCCGCTCCCCGTTGCCGTGGATGGTCCGCCCGCGCCATCCTCCGGCCAGCAACACGAGGACGGAATCGGTCACGGCCTGCCCGGAGAGGCTCGTGCCGGCGGCGCGGAACGTGACGGGGATCTTCAGGGGGGCGGCCGTCCGGAGGATGTGGACGACCTCCTCCAGGGTGTCGGCGCGGACGACGATCTTCGGGACGAGGCGGTAGAAGCTGGCGTCGGTCCCGTAGGCGAGCGTCCGGAACGGGTCGCAGAAGATCCTCGAAGGCGGCACGGGAGGCGCGATGCCGTCGCGGAAGGCCCGGTAATTTTCCGGGAGCGCGAGCAGGTCCTCTTTCCTTGCGCGCAACCGCATTTCTTTCGTACCTCCCTGCCGGATTCTCCGTGCCGATACGGGGGTTTTGGCCCAAAAAGCGCTTTACAGTCTATACGAAATCGGGGCGTGAGGGTACCGGACGGGGGAAGCGCTTGATGGGGCGCCTTCGATCCGATAAGGTAGATGGTTCCATGTCCCGTCCTGCACCCGCCTGGCTGTCGTGGACGATGTGGGGGCTGGCCGCCGGCTTCTACATGGTCGCGTTCTTCCAGCGCGTCGCGCCCGCCGTGATGGTGGGCGAGCTGATGCGGGAATTCCGCATCGGCGGGGCGCTGCTGGGGAACCTTTCGGCCGCCTACTTCTACGCCTACACGGCGATGCAGATCCCCAGCGGCCTGCTGGCGGACGGCATCGGCCCGAGGCGCCTTGGCGCCGCCGCGGCCTTCCTGGCCGCCGCCGGGACGCTGGCGTTCGCGCTCGCCGACGGCCTCTGGATGGCCACCGCGGGCCGCATGATGGTCGGGGCCGCGGTCGGCGTCACGTTCGTCACCTGCATGAAGCTCGCCGGGCACTGGTTTCCGGCCAACCGGTTCGCCACGGTGACAGGGGTGTCGCTTCTGGTCGGCACGTGCGGGGGAGTGCTCGCGGGGGTCCCGCTCTCGGCGGCCGTTGCCGCCTTCGGCTGGCGGGTATCCATGGGAGCGACCGCCGCGTACACCCTCGTCATCGCCGCGGCCATCTGGCTGTCGGTGCGGGACGACCCGTCGGAGCGCGGCTACGAAAGCTTCGCCCATGCGGCGGTCCTCGAGAAGGGCGGCCTGCCGCCGTTGCGCGCGCTGCGGATCGTGGCGGCGCAACGGGAAACCTGGCTGCTGCTGGCCGCCGGGGCGCTGTGCGGCGCGCCGGTCCAGGCGTTCGCCGGGCTGTGGGGGGTCCCCTACCTGACGCAGGTGCACGGGCTGGCCCGAGGCCAGGCCGCCGCGCTGACCTCGACCATGCTGATCGCCTGGGCCGTCGGCGGCACGGCGCTGGGGGCGCTGTCCGACCGGATCGGGCGCCGGAAGACGCCTTATATGGCGGCGACCGCCGCGGGGGGGGTCCTCTGGGCGGTCTTCCTTTTCTTGAAAGGGATCCCCCCGGCGCTGTTCTACCCGCTGTTCGCCGGCATCGGGTTCGCCTCCGGGGCGATGATCATCGGCTTCGCCCATTCCCGGGAGGCGAACCACCCGGGCGCCTCCGGGGCGGTGAGCGGCATCGTCAACATGGGGCCCATCGGGCTTGCGGGAATCCTGCAGCCATGGGTGGGGAGGATCCTCGACCGGCACTGGGGCGGGATGCTGGCCGACGGCGCCCGCGTCTACGGCGCGAACGCCTGGTCGGCCGCGCTCCTGTGGCTGTTCCTGTGCTCCGCCCTGTCCGTGGCGGCGGTCGCCTTCACCCGCGAGACCGGGTGCCGGCAGGCTACTTCATGGTCGGCATGACGAATTCCGCGCCCGTGCGGATCCCCGCCGGCCAGCGGGTTGTGATCGTCTTCAGCCGCGTGTAGAAGTTCACCCCTTCGGGTCCGTGCATGTGGTGATCGCCGAACAGGGAGCGCTTCCATCCGCCGAAGCTGTGGAACGCCACCGGCACGGGGATCGGCACGTTGATTCCGATCATTCCGACCTGGGCCTTCCCCGCGAACTCGCGCGCGGTGTCGCCGTCGCGCGTGAAGACGGCGGTCCCGTTGGCGAACTCGTGGCCGTTCACCAGCTTCATGGCCGACCCGAAATCCGGCACCCGGACCAGGGAGAGCACGGGTCCGAAGATCTCCTCCTGGTAGATCCGCATCCCGGTCGTGACGCCGTCGAACAGGCAGGCGCCGAGGAAGAAGCCGTTTTCGGCGCCCGCGGGACGGAAGTCCCGGCCGTCCACGACGAGCTTCGCCCCCTCGCTCACTCCGAGGTCGACGTATCCCTTCACGCGCTCCAGGTGCTCGCGGGTGACCAGCGGCCCCATCTCGGCCTCCGGGTCGACGCCGGGGCGCACCTTCAGCGTCCGGATCCGCTCCCGCAGCTTCACCACGAGGGCGTCGGCGACCGCGTCCCCCACCGCGACGACCACGGAGATGGCCATGCAGCGCTCCCCGGCGGAGCCGTACGCCGCCCCCATCAGGGCGTCCACCGCCTGGTCGAGGTCCGCGTCGGGCATCACGACCGCGTGGTTCTTCGCGCCTCCCAGCGCCTGCACCCGCTTCCCGTGCGACGTCGCGGTCCGGTACACGCTCTCGGCGACCGGGCTGGATCCGACGAAGCTGACCGAGTCTACCTTCGGGTGCGAGGTCAGCAGCTCGACCGCCTCGCGGTCTCCGTGCACCACGTTCAGGACGCCCGGCGGGAGCCCTGCCTCGGAAAAGAGCTCGGCGAGCCGCATCGGGCAGGAAGGGACCTTCTCGGAGGGCTTCAGGATGAAGGTGTTCCCGCAGGCGATCGCGACGGGGAACATCCACATCGGGACCATCGCGGGGAAATTGAACGGGGAGATCCCCACGCACACGCCGAGCGGTTGCCGGAACGCGTGGCTGTCGACGCCGGTGCCGACGTTGTCCGAGAAGCTCCCTTTCAGCAGGTGCGGGATCCCGCAGGCGAACTCCACCACTTCGATCCCGCGCGTGAGCGACCCGCGCGCGTCGCTCAAGACCTTCCCGTGCTCGGAGGTGATCAGCCCCGAAAGCTCCTCGGCGTGCTGCTCCAGCAGCTCCTTGAACCGGAACAGGACCCGCGCGCGGCGCAGCGGCGGGGTGGCGGCCCATGCGGGGAACGCGGCGGCGGCGGCCCGGACCGCCTCCTCTACCTCGGCCTTCCCGGCGAAGGCGACGCGTGCGGAGATTTCCCCCCGGGCGGGATCGTAGACGTTCCCGTACCGCTCCCCGGAGCCGGTGTGGACCTTTCCGTCGATAAAATGGCCGATGGTCTTCGCGATCACGGTGCTCACGTCGCATCCTCCAGGGGGGGAATTTCTGCAGATACTCTGAATACTTTACCATGCGCCGCAATGCAAAAAGGCGTTTGTGTTCCGCCCCCGGGGCGGGAAAATGGATGCGGGCGGCATGCCGACGGGGGGAGGACATCCATGAGCGATCGCAGCGCGGGGGGGGGAGGCGGTACGCTGCCGAAAGGGGGGGCGGATCCCGCGCGGATGAGCGCCGCCGAGGCGGCGGAGGCGATCCGGGCGGGCCGGCTGACCTCCGAGGAGCTGGTGGGCGCTTGCCTTGCGCGCATCGCCGAACTCGAGGAGCGGATCGGGGCGTGGGCCTTCCTGGATCCGGAATCGGCGCTGGAGCAGGCGCGTGCGGCCGACCGGGCGCTGCGGCATCGGGGGCCGCTCGGGCCTCTTGGGCCGCTCCACGGCGTGCCGGTGGGGATCAAGGACGTCTTCGACACGAAGGACATGCCGACCGAGTTCGGCACGGTCCTGCATGCGGGACGCCGGCCCGCGGAGGACGCCTGTGTGGTGGCGCAGCTTCGCGCGGGAGGGGCGGTCATTATGGGCAAGACGGTGACCACCGAGCTCGCGGTGTATTCCCCGGGGAAGACCCGCAACCCCGTCGATCCGGAGCGCACTCCCGGCGGCTCCTCGAGCGGCTCCGCGGCCGCCGTGGCGGCGTACATGGTCCCCCTGGCCGTAGGCACCCAGACCAACGGCTCCGTCATCCGCCCGGCGTCGTTCTGCGGAGTGGTCGGGTACAAGCCGGGCTTCGGGCTCATCTCCCGGCTCGGGGCGCTCAAACAGTCGCCGCCGCTCGACCAGGTGGGCGTGTTCGCGCGCACGGTGGAGGACGCGGCGCTTCTCGCGGAACGGTTGACGGCCTTCAACGGCCGCGACCCGGCCATGCGCCCGGGACCGCGTCCCGTCCTGTACGGGACGGCCGAAGTGAGCGCCGCTCCGCCTCGGCTGGCATTCGTGAAGACCCCGGTGTGGGACCGGGCGGACGCGGATATCCGGGAGGCGTTCGCGGGGCTGGTCGGCCGGTTGGGGGAAGGGATCGCCGAGGTGGAGCTCCCGGAAATCTTCCACGACGCGGTCGGGATCCACCGCACGATCATGGAAGCGGACCTGGCCGCCAGCTATTCGGAGGAATACACGCGGGGCAAGGAGAAGCTGAGCCCCGTTCTGCTGGAGATGCTCGAGCGGGGACGTTCGGTGCGCCCGGAGGATTACTCGCGCGCGCTGGAGCGGGTCCCCGCCTTGAACCGCGCGCTTGCGGAGCTGTTCGGGCGTTTCGACGCCATCGTCACGCCCGCCGTCCCCGGGGAGGCGCCCGTCGGCCTCGAATCGACGGGGAGCCCGATCTTCTGCACCATTTGGACGCTGTGCGGTCTGCCGGCGATCACGATCCCCGTCCTGCGCGGGTCGCACGGCATGCCGATCGGCGCGCAGCTCGTCGGGGCGGCAGGAGCGGACGCCCGGCTGCTGGGCACGGCCCGCCGGCTGATGGATCTCCTGGGGGAAAGCGGGAAGGAAAGAGGAGTTTAGGCCACGCGGTCGCGCGGCTCGCGGCCGGCGAAGAAGGCGTCGAGGTTGTCGAGCGCCCGGAACCCCATGGCGTCCCGGGTCTCCTTCGTGGCGCTGCCGATGTGCGGCATCAGGAAGGCGTTGCGCAGCGTCCGATACTCCGGCCGGATGTCCGGCTCGTTCCGGTAGACGTCGAGCCCCGCGGCGAAAAGCTTCCCGGACTTCAGCGCCGCGATCAGCGCGTCCTCGTCGATCACCGCCCCGCGGCTCGCGTTGACCACGACCGCCCCGTCGGGCAGCAGGGCGATCCGGGCGGCGTTCAGCAGCCCGTACGTCTCGGGGCTGGAGACGCAGTGCAGCGTCAGGAAATCGCAGTGCGGCATCATCTCCTCGACGGTCGGGTGGTACGTCGCCCCTTCCTCCAGCTCCGGCGGCAGCCGCATCGTGTCGTGGTAGTGGATCTTCATGTCGAAGCCGCGGGCGCGCCGGGCGCCGACCCCCCCCACGCGCCCCCACCCCCCCAATCCCCCCCCCATACC
>JBFLWB010000052.1 GCA_040758155.1 Thermodesulfobacteriota bacterium | reverse complement strand
CGGCCGCGGCGCTGCGCCCGCGGCGCGCCCCGCTGCGGCTGCCCCTGCCGAGGCGCCCGCGCCGAGGACGCTCCAGGTCGGCGAGAACGCCTTCGTCATCACCCGCGCGGGCGACCGCTCCGTGGAAGTTACGCTTTCCCCTCCCGGCATCGGGAAGCTCGAGATCGAGGTCGTGCTCGACAAGGGCGTCGTCAACGCGAACATCACCGCCGCGGACCCCGCGGGGCGCGATGCGATCGAGCGGAGCCTCCCGCAGATCCTCGAAACGCTGGCCCGCGACGGGCTGGCCGTCGGGGGATTCACGGTATCGCTGAAGCGGGACGGGGGACGGGACGGCGACGCGCCGTCCGGCAAGGCCGCGGCGTCCTCTCAGAAGAACGACGATGCCCGGGGCGCGGCGGCCGCGCCCGTCCGGGCCGCCGCACGGCCCGCCGGTCTTGTAGACCTATTCGTTTGAGGAAGGAGAAGCCATGAGCGTATCCGGATTGAACGGCGTGAGCGGCGTGACGGATTCCACCGCCACGACCTCCACGAAGAAGACCGTCGGACAGGACGAGTTCCTGATGCTCTTCGTCACGCAGCTCCGGTTCCAGGACCCGCTGAGCCCGCTGGACAGCAGCGAGTTCACGTCGCAGATGGCGCAGTTCAGCTCCCTCGAGCAGCTCACGCAGATCAACGACGGCGTCGCGGTCCTCGCCGCCTCCCAGAACTCGCTCCAGAACGCCTACCTCACCGGCCTGATCGGCAGGAAGGTCGGCTACGAGGCGGGCTCGGAGGACGGCGTCCCGAAGACGGCGACCGGGACGGTGACCGGCGTTTCCTACGATTCGGACGCGACCTATCTCGTCGTCGACGGGAAGACGAAGGTCGCTCTCGGCGATATCAAGTCGATCCAGTAAACCACCGGACCTTTTCCAGGGAGGAAAGAAAATGCTTACTTCGCTCCAGACGGCCGTCAGCGGGATGAACGCCAGCGGGACCGAGCTCTCCGTCATCGCGGACAACATCGCGAACATGAACACCGTGGGGTACAAGAAGTCCAACGTGTCCTTCGGCGACGTCCTCAGCGCCTCCGTCACGGGCGTGGCGGGCGCCGCCCAGGTGGGGCGCGGCGTGTACGTCCAGGAGGTGTCCCCCCTCTTCACGCAGGGGTCGCTGGAGACCTCCGAGAACTCCCTCGACATGGCGATCGACGGCGACGGCTTCTTCGTCGTGAGCGAGAACGGCGCGAACTATTACACCCGCGCCGGCAGCTTCTCCATCGACCAGGACGGCTACATCGTGACTCCCGCCGACCTGCGGCTCCAGGGATACGTGGCCGACGCGGTGGGCAACCTCACCGGCACGATCGGCGACCTCCGGCTGATCGCCACGCAGAGCCCGGCGAACCCGACCGGCGACGCGGCGATCTCCGTGAATCTCGACGGCAGGGCTGCCGTCCAGACGTCCGCCTTCACCCTCGACGAGAACGGCGACGGCATCGCGGACGACCCCGCGAACTACAACTCTTCCACCACGCTCACGATGTACGATTCGCAGGGCGGGCCGCACCAGGTCACCCTCTACTACGCCAAGACCGCAGCCAACACCTGGCAGGCCCATTACGTGTACGGGGACCCGGCGAACGCGGGCGAGCTGATCGAGGCGAACGACGGCGCGGCGACGCCGGCCGCGGTGGTCACCACGCTGGCCTTCGATACGGCCGGGAACCTGACTTCGGCCACGAGCACGAATCCCCAGTTCGATTTCGGCGGCGGCGTGACCCAGAACCAGGTCATCGACTTCGACCACACGGCGTCGATGCAGTACTCCTCCGAATTCGCGGTGCTGGCCATCGACCAGGACGGCTACGCGTCGGGCGCCCTCGAGAGCCTCACCATTTCCGGCGCCGGCGAGATGACCGGCATCTTCACGAACGGGCAGACGCGCCTCATCGGGCAGATCGCGCTGGCCAAGTTCAACGCTCCCACCGAGCTCGTGAAGCTCGGCGGGAACCTCTACGGGGAATCGACGGATTCCGGCCAGCCGGTCGTCAGCGCCCCCGGCACCTCGGGGCTGGGCGACATCGCCTCCAACACCCTCGAGCTCAGCAACGTCGACCTGGCGCAGGAATTCGTCAACATGATCTCCGCGCAGAGGGGATTCCAGGCGAACTCGCGGATCATCACCACGACGGACGAGCTGCTGGCGGAAGTGGTCAACCTCAAGAGGTAACGGAGGGTCAACCGTTTGACCCGGGCCGGGGCTCCGTCGGGACCCCGGCCCGGGGCGCCGCTCATAACCCAATGAAAAACAACAAGAACCATCGATGCCTCCACACCGGCACGCTAAATGCAGTTAACCGGTCCGTGCGATTCCGCGCGGCGGTGACGGAGGCCGGGATGGGACGGAGCAGGCAAAAGACCGACGACACGGCCTCGATGCGGCGCACCGTGGAGCGGCTGGTCCGCGCGAACCGGGACCTCGGGTGGCTCCTGCGGTTCGGGGAAACGCTTCACGCGCACGGCGATCCGGATGCAATGTTCCAGGGACTCGGGCAGGAGCTCGGCTTCCTCGCCCCGCTGTCGTCGCTCGAGCTCGTGACGCTGTCCGAGGGGCCCGTCGTCCGCATCGCCTACGGGAGCGTGTCGAAGACGACGGAGCGGAGCGACGCCTCGGCCGTGGCGAGGGAATGGTCGGAAACGCTCGCCTCCCGGTACCGCATCCGCGCGCAGGAAGGGGAATTCCGGATCCGGCGGATCGCGTGCCTGCCGGCCGCCGACGGCCGGAGTTCCGCCGCGCCCGAAGCGCGCCGTAAGGAAGCGCCGCTGTGCCACGGCGGGCAGCTGCTGGGGGTCCTCGCGGTCGGGCTCCGGGCCGGCCCGGGGAACGGCAGCCGGATCGACGCGCTGGTCGAATCGGTGGCCGGGCAGGTCGGCCTGTTCCTCCACAAGCACGCGGAACGGGAGAAGATCCGGTTCCTGGCCAATCACGACGCGCTGACGGGGCTTTTGAACCAGCTCTCCTTCCGGAACATCTTCGAGCGCGAGTTCGAGCGGCAGCGGCGGCACGAGCGGAACCTGTCGCTGCTCTTCGTCGACATCGACAATTTCAAGAGGATCAACGACTCCTACGGGCACCAGGTCGGCGACCGGGTCCTGCGGGATGTCGGGAGGATCCTGTCGGCGAACCTTCGGAAGATCGACTACGTGTTCCGGTACGGCGGCGACGAGTTCGTCGTCCTGATGACCGAGACCGATTCCCAGCGCGCCGCCATGCTGGCGCAGCGCGTCCGCGCCGCGGTCAAGCGGGATACCTGCGGGATCTGCCCGTCCGGCGCCCCTGTCACGATCAGCGTGGGCGTGGCCGACTGCAGCGCGCTTTCCCGCATCGAGCGCGAAGAGCTCCTGTTCCGCGCGGACGAGGCCCTTTACCAGGCCAAGAGCGCCGGGCGCGACCGGGTCCGCGTGGCAGAGCCGCACGTCGACTGCGCGGTCGGGGTCAACTGAACGGCGCCGCTCCCTTCAAAAATCCGCCCCGCAAGTCATTTCTTTGACCGAAACGCCCCGTCCCGCTCCCTTTCTATTCGAAATTCCTGAGGAAATCCTATGATCGGCAGATGGCACGGTCCTTGATTGTCCCGTGAATAACAGGGAGGTGAGGCGCGATGGCCGAAGAGAAACCGGAAACGAAGCCCGCGGAAGCGGAAGAGGCGGGAAAGGAAGAGAAGGGCGGAGAGCCGGCGGCGAAAGGCGGAAAGAAGTCGAAGCTCCTCCTGATCGTCGCCCCCATCGCCGCGGTCGCCCTTGCGGCGGGAGGGTACTTCGGGTACACGCTGCTTTCGCAGGGGAAGGGAAAGGGCGCGCCCGCGAAGGCGGAGGCCGCGAAGCAGGACGGCAAGGTCGTGCTCTTCTCCGTCGACCCGTTCGTCGTCAACCTGTCCGAGCCCGGCCGGTACCTCAAGGTGACGATGCAGTTCGAGCTCGCGGGCGGAGTGGAGGAGAAGGCCGTCGTCGAGAAGGTCCCCATCCTCCGGGACGCCGTCATCACCCTCATCGGCAACCAGGCCTACGACTACGTCGCCAGCACCGAGGGGAAGATCCAGCTCAAGGACGAGATCCTCCTCCGGACCAACCGCCTTTTCGGGAAAGAGGTTTTCCGGAACCTCTACTTCACCGACTTCGTGATGCAATGACGAACGAGATCCTCTCTCAAGACGAGATAGATTCCCTATTAAAGGGAGTCCAGAGCGGCGACATCGGGACCGGCGGCGACGCCGAGGCCCCCGACGGCACGCAGGCCTTCAACTTCCGCAGCCACGAGCGGATCATCCGCGGCCGGATGCCCGGCCTCGAGATCGCGAACGAGCGGTTCGCGCGGACCTTCCGCAACTCCATCACGACGATCCTGCGGCGGTTCGTGGACGTCAACGTCCACGGCGTCACGCTGATGAAGTTCGGCGACTTCATGAAGACGCTGCCGCTTCCCTCGAACATCAACCTGTTCCGGATGAAGCCGCTCAAGGGGCTCTCGCTCTTCATCATCGAGGCCCCGATGGTGTTCGCCTTCGTCGAGTGCTTCTTCGGCGGCTCGACGGTGCAGTACGTCAAGGCGGAAGGGCGGTACTTCACGGCGATCGAGCAGAAGATCATCCGCAAGATCATGGAGAGCGCCTTCGCGGACATGGCCGCCTCGTGGGCCGGGATCACCCACTTCGAGCCGGAGTACGTGGGGAACGAGATCAACCCCCAGTTCGTGACGATCGTCCAGCCGGCCGAGATCGTCATCAAGGTGCAGCTCAACGTCGAGCTCGAGAACTTCACCGGGAAGATCTACTTCTGCATCCCGTACTCGGTGGTGGAGCCGCTGAAGGAGAAGCTCTGCTCCGGCTTCCAGGCGGAGCGGTTCGAGGTCGACGAGCGCTGGCTCGCGGACATGAAGGAGAAGCTCCTGGAGACGCGCGTCCACCTGACCGGCGAGATCGGCAGGGTCGAGCTTTCGATCGGCGACATCATGGCGCTCAAGACGGGGAGCGTGATCAGCCTCGGCATCCACAAGGAGGACCCGCTCCTGGTCAAGGTCGAGGATGTTCCCAAGTACCGCGGCCTCCCCGGCTGCCGCAAGGGGAACCAGGCCATCAAGATCACCGAGACCCTCTGAAGAAAGGAAGGCCGTAGATGGAAGAAGAAAACGTAGTGGCGGCGCAGGCGGCGCAGGCGGCGGAGGCGCTGTCGGCGGAGGAGGCGGCGCAGATGGCGGCCTTCGCCGAGGTGCTCGACGAGGGGAAGCAGAAGGGGCCCCGGGAAATCGAGTTCCTGCTCGACATCCCGCTGGTCGTCTCGGTCGAGATCGGGCGGACGCGGATGCTCATCAAGGACCTCCTCCAGCTCGGGCAGGGCTCGGTCATCGAGTTCGAGAAGCTCGTCGGAGAGCCGATGGAGGTGCTGGTCAACGAGAAGCTGATCGCCCGGGGAGAGGTCGTGGTCGTCAACGAGAAGTTCGGCGTCCGGCTGACCGACATCAGCAGCCCGGCGGAGAGGCTCAAGCATCTCAAATGACCGACCTCCTGCTGCAGACCGGAGCCGCCCTCGCGTTCGTGCTCCTGCTGATCGGGGCCGCGGCGTGGGCCTGGAAAAAGAAGAAGCCGGCGATCCCGGGGCTGCTCGGCCTCGTCGCGTACCAGCCGTTCGGGCCGCGCCGCGGCGTCGCGGCGGTCCGGGTGGGGCGCGAGGTCCTGATCCTCGGCGTCACGAACACCGACCTCAGGCTGCTGCGGGTGCTCGACGCCTCCGGGATCGAGGACGGCTCCGCGGCCGCGTCCGCCGACCGGGTGGCGCGCCTGCGGAAGATCAAGGACCGGCTCGATGGATAGCGCGCTGCGCATGGACAACCCCGTCCTGACGGTGTTCCTCGTCGTCAGCTTCCTGTCGCTTCTGCCGGCGATCCTGGTGATGTTCACGTCCTTCACGCGGATCGTGGTGGTGCTCTCGTTCCTGCGGCAGGCCATCGGCAGCCAGCAGATCCCGCCGAACCCCGTCGTCATCGGCCTCTCGCTCTTCCTCACCCTGTTCGTGATGTACCCGACCGTGGACGCGGTTCAGCGCGACGCGGTCACGCCGTACCTCGAGAAGCGGATCACGCTGACCGAGGCGCTGAAGAGCGCCGAGCCGCCCGTGAAGTCCTTCATGCTCCGGCAGACGCGGGAGAAGGACATCGCCCTCTTCCTGAAGTTGGGGAAGGAGACCCCCCCCGCGGCTCCGAAGGACCTCCCGATGCGGGTGCTCGTCCCCGCCTTCGCGATCAGCGAGCTGAAAAGCGCCTTCCAGATCGGGTTCCTCCTGTTCCTTCCGTTCCTGATCATCGACATGGTGGTGGCCAGCGTCCTGCTGTCGATGGGCATGATGATGCTGCCGCCGGTCATGGTGTCGCTGCCCTTCAAGCTGCTCCTGTTCGTCCTCGTGGACGGATGGAACCTCATCGTCGGATCGATCGTGCGGAGCTTCCAATGACCCCGGAATTCGTCAGGGAGATCGCGGGCGACGCGATCCGGACGTTCCTGCTGGCCGCCGCGCCCGTGCTCCTGGTGAGCCTCGCGGTCGGCTTCTTCATCAGCCTGCTCCAGGCGGTGACGCAGATCCAGGACTTCACGCTCACCTTCGTCCCGAAGATCCTGGCCGTCTTCGCGTGCCTGTTCCTGTTCCTGCCGTGGATGGCGTCGGTGCTCATCGGGTTCACGACCCGGATCATCGAGAACATCCCGATGTACGTGAGGTAGGGCATGCCCGCCGCCGCGGCCATCTCCGGGTTCTTTCCCGGCTTCCTCCTGGTCCTGCTCCGGTCGAGCGTGTTCCTTGCGTTCCTTCCGGTCCTCGGGAGCAAAAACCTGCCGGGCAGGTTCCGGATCGGGCTGGCGGTCGCGATCGCCGCGCTGCTCGCGCCCGTGGTGGACCTCCGCCCGGCGGAGGACGGCGCCGCGGTCCTCGTCGTGCGGGAGGTCGTCTTCGGGATGGTCCTCGGGCTGGCCGTGCGCTCCGTCTTCTTCGGGGTGGAGATCGCGGGGCAGATGGTCAGCGACGCCATGGGGCTCTCCATCGCGACCGTCTTCAATCCCGAGATCGGACAGTCGACCGAGATCGCCCGGCTGCTGGCCATCGTCGCCACGCTCCTGTTCCTGGTGACGGACGCGCACCACGAGCTCATCGCGATCTTCGTCCGCAGCTACGACCTGGTCCCG
The DNA here is from genome assembly GCA_040758155.1 of Thermodesulfobacteriota bacterium. Lineage (NCBI taxonomy): Bacteria > Pseudomonadati > Thermodesulfobacteriota > Thermodesulfobacteriota bacterium. The sequence goes on along the minus strand of JBFLWB010000052.1, from coordinate 9,634 downwards.
CCCGGCGGGGGGGACGTCCGCGCGCTCGCCGGGGAGGCGGTCGCGATCGTGGGGCGGCTCTTCCTCTTCGCCGTCAAGCTGGCCGCCCCGGTCCTCGTCGGGATGGTGACGCTGCACATCCTGCTCGGCTTCCTCTCCAAGGCGACACCGCAGATCAACATCTTCTTCATCGGGTTCCCGCTGTACATCGCCGTCGGGTTCCTCATCCTCCTGCTGGCGCTGCCGGCGTACGTCGCCGTGATCGGCGGGTCGTTCGCGGAGCTGCGCGCGGAGATGGGGCGCGTCCTGGCGGCGGGGGGGAGGTAGCGGATGTCGGACCGGCACGACCGCACAGAGAAGGCGACCGGGCGGCGGCGGCAGAAGGCGCTCGAGCAGGGGCAGGTCGCCCGCAGCCGCGAGCTGGTCTCGATGGCCTCGACCGGCGGGATCATCCTGGCGATCGCGTTCTGGGGAGGGGGCGCGACGGCGCACCTTTCGGGGATGATGCGGCGGCTGCTGTCGCTGCAGTACGGAACGGAGCCCTTCGGCGCGATGCGCGCCGCCGGGGCCGAGACGCTGGCCCTCCTCCTCCCGTTCCTCCTGGCCGGGGCCGCCTTCGCGGTCGCCGGCAGCGTCGCGCAGGGAGGCATCGTCCCGAAGCCCTTCGAGCTGAAGTTCTCCCAGCTCAACCCCGCGGCGGGGCTGAAGCGGATCTTCTCCGCCCAGGGGCTCGCGGAGTTCGGGAAGAACCTCCTCAAGTTCGGCGCGGGGGCGTACGTCGCGTACCTCGTGATCCGGAAGGAGATCGCCGACCTGCCGAGGCTGCTGCGGCTCGACTTCGCCGAAATCCTCGCGATTTCCGGCGCGACGGTCCTCAAGGCGCTCCTGACGGGCTTCTCCCTCTTCCTCGTCATCGGGCTCCTGGACTACCTCCTCCAGCGGTGGCGCCACGAGAAGTCGCTGATGATGACCAAGACGGAGGTGAAGGAGGAGTTCAAGGAGCTCGAGGGGAACCCCATGGTCAAGTCGCGGATCCGGAGCCTGATGCGGGACCTGATGCGCCGCCGGATGATGAGCGAGGTCCCGAAGGCGACCGTGGTCATCACCAACCCGACGCACCTCGCCGTCGCCCTCCGGTACGACGGGAAAAGCATGTCCGCGCCGAAGATCGTCGCGAAGGGCGCGGGGTTCGTCGCGGAAAGGATCCGCGAGATCGCGCGCCGCCACGGAGTCCCGATCGTCGAGGACAAGCCGCTGGCGCGCAGCCTCTACAAGGTCGACCTCAACGCCTGCGTGCCGGAAGAGCTCTACCGCGCGGTCGCGAAGATCCTCGCCCTGATCTTCACCCGGAACCGGAGGGCCGTATGAACGCGCTCGAATACCTCCAGAAGCGCGGCGAGGCCATGGTCGCCCTGGGCGTGGTCGTCCTGCTGGGCGTCATGCTCGTCCCGCTCCCGACCTTCCTCCTCGACGTCTTCCTGGCCGTGTCCATCGCCCTGGCCGTGGTCATCATGGTGATCGCGGTGAACCTCCAGCGGCCGCTCGACTTCTCCGTCTTCCCGTCCCTCCTGCTGATGACGACCCTGTACCGCCTGTCGCTGAACGTCGCGTCGACCAAGCTCATTCTCCTGAAGGGATCCGAGGGGCCGTCCGCGGCGGGGCACGTGATCCAGGCGTTCGGCAGCTTCGTCGTCGGCGGGAACTACGTCGTGGGCTTCGTCGTGTTCCTCATCATCGTGGTGGTCAACTTCGTCGTCATCACGAAGGGCGCCGGCCGGATCGCCGAGGTCGCCGCGCGGTTCACCCTCGACGCGATGCCCGGCAAGCAGATGGCGATCGACGCCGACCTGAACGCGGGGATGATCAACGAGGCCGAGGCCCGCAGGCGGCGCCAGGAGGTCGGCCGGGAGTCCGACTTCTACGGCGCCATGGACGGCGCGAGCAAGTTCGTCCGCGGCGACGCCGTCGCGGGCATCGCGATCACGGGCATCAACATCGTCGGCGGCTTCGTCATCGGCGTGTTCCAGATGGGGATGCCGGCGGCCGAGGCGGCCCGGACCTTCACGGTTTTGACGATCGGCGAGGGGCTGGTCGCCCAGATCCCGGCGCTTCTCATCTCGACGGCGGCGGGCATCGTGGTCACGCGGACGGGATCGTCCAGCGACATGGGGCGCGACATCGCCACGCAGGTCCTCCTGAACCCGAAGGCGCTGGCGACCTCGGGCGGGATCCTGGGCGTCCTGGGGGTCATCCCGGGCCTCCCGCACGTGCCGCTGCTCCTGATGGCGGCCGCGCTCGGCGGCATCGCGTTCGTCCTCCACCGGGAAACCGCGGCCCCGGAGGAGGCGCCCGCGACGCCGGCCAAGGAGGAGCCGCGCATCGAGTCCTTCATCGAGGTCAACGCCCTCGCCCTGGAGATCGGCTACGGCCTCATCCCGCTGGTCGACGAGTCCGGCGGGGAGCTCCTCCAGAAGGTCCGGTCGATGCGCCGCCAGGTGGCCAAGGAGATGGGCTTCGTCGTCCCCTCCATCCACATCAAGGACAACCTGTCGCTTCGGCCGCACGAGTACAGCTTCATCATCCGGGGGATCGAGGTCGCCCGCGGGGAAGTGATGATGGGGTACCGGCTCGCGGTCGCTCCGGACGGCAGGACCCCGTCCGGCGGCATTCCGACCAAGGAACCGGCGTTCGGCCTCCCGGCCTGCTGGATCGAGGAGCGCAACGTCGAGAAGGCGCAGCTCGAGGGGCACATGGTCGTCGACCCGGCGACCGTCATCGTGACGCACCTCACGGAGATCATCCGTCGCCACAGCTGGGAGATCCTGACGCGCGCGGAGGTCCAGAGCCTGCTCGACAGCATCGCCAAGGTCTACCCGCGGATCGTCGACGAGCTCATCCCGACGCACATGACCCTGGGCGGCGTACAGCGGGTGCTCCAGAACCTCCTCCGGGAGCGCGTCCCGGTGAACGACATCGTCACGATCCTCGAGACGCTCCTCGACATCGCGCCGACGACCAAGGACATCGACCTGATGACGGAGCACGTTCGCCAGGGGCTCTCCCGGTACATCACCCGGCAGTTCGCCGCCCCCGACGGCGTCATCTCGGTCATCTCCCTCGACCCGCGCTTCGAGAGCGCCCTCACCCGGGCGATGGGGGGAGAGCCGATGAGCCCCGACGTCGTGAGCCGGCTCCTGCGGGGGATCGAGGGGTGCCTCGAGGGGGTCAAGGCGAAGGGGGCGCAGCCCGTGATCCTCTGCTCCCTGCAGGTGCGCCGGTTCCTGCGCAGGCTGCTCGAGAAGTTCGCCCCGTCCATCCCGGTCCTTTCCAGCGCCGAGGTATCCGCCTCCGCGCGAATCTCCACCGTGGGAATGGTGAAGTATGAAAATTAAGACGTTCCACGCAAAGTCGTTCCGCGAGGCGCTCGCCCAGGTGAAGAAGGAAATGGGCGAGGACGCCGTGATCCTGTCCACCGAGGAGAAGAAGGGGCTGCCGCCGTCCGTGCGGGTGGAGGCGGCCGTCGACTACGACGCCGCGGAGGCTCCGCCTCTCCGGCGGCTCGTTTTCCCTGCGGCGGAAGACGCCCCGGTCCCGCCGGCGGCCGCGGAGCCTCTCCCCGCAAGCGGGGAGATCGTCGATCTCCGGCGGGCGCTGACGGAGGTCCGGGCCGAGGTCGGGACGATCCGGGAATACCTGGAGACGGCGCGGGCCGAGGCGGCCGACGCAACGATGTCTCCCGGCCGGCGGGACGTCCTGCGCTTCCTCCGCGGGCGCGGCGTGCGCGAGGAGCACGCGCGGACCCTCTGCGGGAAGGCGGACAGCCTGAAGGAGATCCCCCGGGCGATGCTCGACGGGGTGCGGGTGCGGGAGGGCGGCCCGGAAAGCGGCAAGGTCGTCATGCTCATCGGCCCCACCGGCGTCGGGAAGACCACGACGGTCGCGAAGCTGGCCGCGGAGGCGACCCGGGTCGGGAAGCGGGCCGCCGTCGTCAGTCTCGACAGCTACCGGATCGGGGCGATCGAGCAGATCCGGATCTACGCGAAGCTGATGGGAATCCCGCTCGAGATCGCGCCGGACGCGGGCCGGGTCAAGGCGTGCGTCGCGCGCCACTCCGACAAGGACGTCGTCTTCATCGACACGACCGGGCGCAACCCCATGGGCGGGAAATTCCTTTCCGAGCTTTCGCCGATCTACGAGGCGGGCGTCCCCGTCGAGACCCACCTGCTCATCAGCGCGACCTGCGACTACGACTTCCTCGAGCAGGCCTGGAAAGCGTACTCGCGCCTTCCGGTGGACTGCGTCGGCATCACCAAGGTCGACGAGGCCGTCCGGTACGGGGCGCTCTACAACGTGGCCGCCCTGTGCGGGAAGCCGATCGCCTACCTGACGACCGGCCAGACGGTGCCCGGCGACATCTCCTTCCCGAGCCGGAGGAAGGTGCTCGAGATGGTGCTCACGGAGAACCCGGCGGAACCGGAGTTGGCGGCCTGCGCGCAGGCCTGAATCGGATACGGGGAGGCGACATGCGGAACAGGAAATCGGTCCGGACCATCACGATCGCCAGCGGAAAGGGAGGGGTCGGCAAGACGAACGTCGTCGCGAACCTGGCGATCGCCCTCCGGAAGATGGGGAAGGAGGTCCTGATCCTGGACGCCGACCTGGGCTTGAGCAACGTGGACATCCTGCTCCAGCTCGCGCCGCGCTACAACATCCAGCACGTCATCCGCGGCGAGAAGCGGCTGCGGGACGTCATCATCGAAGGACCCCACGGGATCAAGGTGCTCCCGGCCTCGTCCGGGGTGCAGGAGCTGACCCACCTCGACGCGTTCCAGAGGATGCGCCTCCTCGAGGAGTTCGAGGAGTACGACGGCGACATCGACGTCCTCCTCATCGACACCTCCGCCGGGATCTCCGAGAACGTCGCCTTCTTCTGCATCGCGTCCCGGGAGATCGTCATCGTCACCTCGCCGGAGCCCACCGCCCTGACGGATGCGTACGCGCTCATCAAGGTGCTCTTCACCCGCTACCAGGAGAAGGAATTCGGCATCCTCGTCAACTCCGCGCGCAATCCCGCGGACGCGAAGGAGGTCTTCCGGAAGCTGGCGGTGGCGGCCGGCCGGTTCCTGAACGTCTCCCTCGATTACCTCGGCTACCTGCCGTACGACAAGTCCGTCCACGAGGCGGTCCGGGCGCAGCGGCCGTTCGTCGACATGTACCCCGACGCGGCGGCTTCCCTGGCGCTCGGGGAGCTCGCGTCCCGGTTCGCGGAGCCGGCGCGGGAGGACGCGAAGGGCGGACTGCAGTTCTTCATGGGAAATCTCTTCCAGATGACGGGGGAAGCCAGATGAAATCAGCGACCTGCGACGACTTCGGCGAAGCGGATCGGAAGGAAGGCATCATCCGGGAATTCCTGCCGTTCATCCGGTACACCGCCCGCCGTCTCGGCTGGCGGCTGCCCGCCGGGATGTCGGAGGACGACCTCGTCAGCGCGGGCGTGGTCGGGCTCCTCGACGCCCTCAAGCGGTTCCGGGAGGGGACGGTGAAGCTCAAGACCTACGCCGAGCACCGCATCAAGGGCGCGATGCTCGACGAGCTGCGGGCGGCCGACACCCTTCCGAGGAACGTCCGGGACCGGGTGAACGCCATGAAGAGCGCCCACACCCGGCTCGAGCACCTCCTCGGGCGCTTTCCGGAGGACTTCGAGGTGGCCGCGGCGCTCGGCGTGACGCTCGAGGAGTACCACAAGATCCTGCGGGAGAACGGGTCGGCCCTCCACTTGCGCTACGAGGACTTCACCGGGCGCGGCGGCGACGACGGCCCGGACGGCCTCCTGGAGAGCATCCCGGACTCGGAGGGGAGGGATCCCCTGTCGCTCCTCGAGAAGTCGACCATGAAGGAGCTCCTGGCCGGAGTGATCCGGGAGATCCCGGAGAAGGAAAGGCTCGTCCTTTCGCTCTATTACTGGGACGAGCTGACGATGAAGGAGATCGGGAAGGTGCTCGGCCTGACGGAAGGGAGGGTCTCCCAGCTCCACGGGCAGGCGCTGCTGCGATGCAAATCCCGTTTCGGGGAGTGCCGGGTGGGAGCATGAACGAAGATTCCTTAAGAATTCCCGTTTTCCACCGATAAGGAGAACTATGAAAAGCGGACAGATCTCCTCGAGAGTGCTGAAAAACCTCAAGAGTCCCGACGTTTCGAAGCGGAGGGGCGCCGCGGAGGCTCTCGCCGGCGGGGACGAGCGGGCGGTCTACCCGCTGATCCAGGCGCTGCGGGACGCCCACCCGGGGGTCCAGGACGCGGCGACGCGCTCCCTGATCTCCATCGGGGGGGAGGTCACGGCCTGGATGGTCCTGCCGCTGCTCCGGGAGCAGGCGTTCTTCCGGAACACCGCGATGGTCATCCTGAAGGAGATCGGCGAACCCGCCGTTCAGCACCTTCCCCCGCTGCTCCAGGACAAGGACGACGACGTCCGGAAGTTCGCGATCGAGCTGCTCGCGGACGCCGGGGCGAGGGACCAGGCGCCCGCGCTGATGATGCGGCTCGCCTCCGATACCAATCCCAACGTCCGCGGCGCCGCCGCCAAGGCGCTCGGGACGCTCGGGTGCAGGGAGGCGCTGCCGCTGCTCATCGCGGGGCTGAAGGACATCGAGTGGGTGCGGTTCACCGTTCTCGAGGCGCTGAGCCTGCTGGGGGACGAGGAGGTCGTGGAGCCGATCCTCGGCCTGCTTTCCGACCCGTCGCCGGCCACCCGCCGCTCCGCGATCGAGACGCTGGGGGCGATCGGCTCCCGGCGGGCAAGCGACGCCCTCCTGGCCCACCTGGGGAAGGCCGACCGGAACGACCGGGAAATCGCGCTCGTGAGCCTGCTCCGGATCGGAGTCCCGCTTCCCGGGGACGGCTACCCCGACGACCTGCTGGGGATCTTCCTCGACGAGGACGCGGAGTGGGAGGACCGGCTCGTCGCGCTGGGAGGCCTCGTCGCGGTCGCCGGGCGCGATATTCTTCTGAAGATCTACGACAAGGCGGGATCGCTCGACGGCACGCGGCCGGACGAGGAGGAGCTCCTCCGCTCCATCAAGGAGCTGCTGCTCCGCTGCGGGCGCCCGGAAGAGCTGCCTCCCCTCCTGATCGATCCGTCGCTGCGGTTCCGCGGGAAGACGATCCTGGCGGAGGTCGTGGGGGAGCTCGGAGTCCGGGAAGCCGTGCCGGGCCTGGTCTCCCGCCTGCAGGACGACGTGCGGGACGTCCGCCGGGCCGCGGCCTGCGCCCTCGGGCGGATCGGGGACGAAAGCGCCCTCGACGGCCTCATCGGCGCGCTCAACGACTCGGACGGGCACGTGCGCAAGGCGGTCGTGGCCGCCCTCGGCGCCCTGGGGAAACGGGAGGCGTTCCGGCCGCTGCTGGTGCTGCTGCGGAAGGAGCCGTACCCCGACGTCGCGGAGGAAACCGTGCGGGCGCTGTCCGCCCTCGACCCGAACGGGCTGTCCGATGCCGCCGCCTCCTTCACGGGGCGGGAGCGGGAGATCTACGACAATTTCCTGCGCGGCGCGCTCGGCCCGCCGGACACGGCGGAGGAACCCGCCGACGAGTTGTGGAAATGAACCAGGCCGCGTATTCGCTCCAGGACGGCACCTTCCGCGACCTGCGGGACTACATCTACGCCCAGACCGGCATCTTCGTGCCGGACAGCAAGAAGTACTTTCTGGAGAACCGGCTCTCGCGCCGGATCCAGGAGAACAAGCTTTCCGGGTTCGACGAGTATCTGCCGTTCCTCCGCTCCAACGGAAACGGGGAGCTCAAGGTCCTCTTCGGCGCGGTCACCACGAACGAAACGTACTTCTTCCGGGAGCCGCAGCAGTTCGACGTCTTCACGAAGCACGTCCTGCCGCGGGTCCTCGACCGGAAGCGGAACAAGGAGATCCGGGTGTGGTCCGCCGCCTGCTCATCGGGCGAGGAGCCGTACACCGTCGCCGCGATCCTCAAGGAGACCGCCCCGACGGTCCGCGCGGACATCATCGGCTCGGACATCAGCGAAGGGGTGCTGCAGTCGGCCCGGAGGGGGATCTACTCCTCCTACGCCGTCCGCATCGTGCCGCCCTACTACCAGCAGAAGTATTTCCGGAGCGCGGGGGAGACGTACGAGTTCGACGCGTCGCTGCGAAACACGGTGAAGTTCATGAACATCAATCTCATCGACGAGAAGTCGGTCCGGGCGGTCCGCGACGCGGACGTGATCTTCTGCCGGAACGTCCTGATCTACTTCGACGACCGCTCGAAACGGAAGGCGGTGTCCCTACTGTACGACGCCCTCGCTCCGAACGGGTTCCTCATGGTCGGGACCTCCGAGAGCCTGCACAACGTCACGCGGGCGCTCCAGCCGACGGTCATCGACAGGGTAGTCCTCTACCAGAAGGCGGGATCATGAAAATACTCATCGTTGACGACGACAAGACCACGCGGAAGCTCCTGAGCCTCTACCTGAAGGGAAGCGGCTTCGAGGTCGTGACCGCCGAGAACGGCCTGAACGCCCTCGAGAAGCTGGGCTCCGAGACGTTCCAGCTCGTCCTGACCGACCTGAACATGCCGTACATGGACGGGATCGAGTTCCTCAAGGCGATGAAGTCGAATCCCGGCACGTCCCGCATACCGGCCCTGATGCTGACGACGGAAACCGACGAGGAAGAGAAGGAGCGGGCCATCACCGCCGGAGCCGACGGGTACCTTACCAAGCCGGCGACGGCCGAGGTCGTGGCGGCGAAGATCCGGCAGATGGTCAGCGAGATTTTCCAGAAGGGAGGGAAGCAGCATGGCGACTCTTGATTACAAGGAAAAGATCCTCGTCGTCGACGACTTCGTGACGATGCGACGGATCGTGAAGAACCTTCTCAAGCAGCTCGGCTACGAGAACATCACCGAGGCGGAGGACGGCGAGCAGGCATACGCGAAGCTCAAGGGAGGGGGGTTCGGGTTCGTGGTCTCCGACTGGAACATGCCGAACCTCGACGGCCTGGGGCTGGTGCAGAAGGTCCGCAGCGACCCCGAGCTGAAGAGCCTGCCGTTCCTGATGGTCACGGCCGAGGCGGAGAAGGAGAAGGTGATCGAGGCCATCAAGGCGGGAGTGAGCAACTACGTCGTGAAGCCGTTCACGGCGGAGATCCTGAAGGAGAAGATCGAGAAGATCTTCGCGAAGCTTTAATTCCGGAGAGGGCGCCATGAGCGACGACATGCAGGAAATCATCACCGACTTCGTGACCGAGGCGGAGGAGTCGCTGGACCGGATCGACCCCCTGTTCGTCGAGCTGGAGACGAACGGGGAGGACAAGGAGATCCTCAACGACATCTTCCGCTGCGTGCATACGCTGAAGGGAGCGGCAGGGTTTTTGGGCTTCCAGCCCGTGGTGGACGTGGCGCACACGTCGGAGAACATCCTGAAGCGGCTCCGGGAAGGCGAGATCGCGCTTTCGAAGCGGATCGTGGACGCGATCCTGCGGAGCGTCGACACGCTCCGGGTCCTCATCGGCCACGTCAAGCACGGGGAAGATCTGAACGAGAACATCGCCCCCCTCCTCGCGGAGCTGGACGCCGCTCTCGCGGAGGCATCGGGCGCCCCCGGGAGCGTCGAGCCCTGCGCCGAAACGGCCCCCGCGGCGTCCCC
>JBFLWB010000051.1 GCA_040758155.1 Thermodesulfobacteriota bacterium | reverse complement strand
GGGAGGTACACGTCTACGCGGGACCCGAAGCGGATCAGCCCCACCCGTTCTCCCTGCCGGACCGCACCCCCTTCCCGCACGTCGGACACGATCCTGCGCGCGACCCACCCCGCGATCTGCACGTACGTCACCTCGCGCCCCTCCGGCGTGGCGATCGTCACGCCGTTCTGCTCGTTCAGCAGCGACGCCTTCTCCACGTTGGCCACGTGGAACTTTCCCTTGTGGTACCGCACCGCGGCCACCCGCCCGGACACCGGAGCACGGTTGACGTGCACGTCGAGCGGCGACATGAAGATGCTGACCCGTTTCCCCGCCGTCCCCATGTACCGGCCCGGCGGGACTTCGCCGCTGTAGACGACCTTGCCGTCGGCCGGCGACACGACGAACCCGGCCCCGGCCGGAGGCGTGCGGTCCGGGTCCCGGAAGAACCAGGCGCAGAACAGGGCGAACAGGATCCCGGCCGCGGCGAGCGGGATCCACCGCGGCCACAGGAACCCCGTCACGGCGCTGAACGCCGCGCCCCCCAGAATGAAGGGCCACCCCTCCGGCGCTAACATCCGCTTCGCCCCGTCAGTTCTTCGACTTGTCGACCAGCCGCCCTTTCGAGAGCCAGGGCATCAGCGCCCGCAGCCGGCGGCCGACCTCCTCGATCGGGTGCTCCTCGCCGCGCTTCTGCAGCGCGTTGAAGACCGGCCGGTTCGCGCTGTTCTCGAGCATCCACTCCTTCGCGAACGAGCCGTTCTGGATCTCCTCCAAGATCCGCTTCATCTCCTTGCGAGTCTCCTCGTTCACGATCCGCGGGCCGCGGGTGAGGTCCCCGTATTGCGCGGTGTTGCTGATGGAGTAGCGCATCGTGGAGATCCCGCCCTCGTACATCAGGTCGACGATGAGCTTGAGCTCGTGGAGGCACTCGAAGTACGCCATCTCGGGGGCGTATCCCGCCTCCACCAGCGTTTCGTACCCCGCCAGCACCAGCGCCGTCGCGCCGCCGCACAGGACGGCCTGCTCGCCGAACAGGTCGGTCTCGGTCTCCTCGCGGAAGGATGTCTGGATCACGCCGGCGCGCGCCGCGCCGATGCCGGCCGCGTACGCAAGCGCCACGTCTTTGGTGTTCCCCGCCGGGTCCTGGTGCACCGCGATGAGGGCGGGCACGCCCTCCCCCTTCAGGTACTGCGCGCGGACGAGGTGCCCGGGGCCCTTCGGGGCCACCATGAACACGTTGGTATCCGGGGACGGGACGATCTGCCCGAAATGGATGTTGAACCCGTGGGCGAACATCAGGTACGCGCCCTTGCGCAGGTTCGGCCCGACGGAGGCCTTGTAGATGCTTCCCTGCAGCTCGTCCGGCAGCAGCATCACGACGATGTCGGCCTTCTTCGTCACCGTCGCCGCGTCCGCGACCTCGAAGCCGGCCTCCTGCGCCTTCTTCGCGTTGGGGCCGCCGACGATCTCGCCGACGATCACCGAGAAGCCGCTCTCCTTCAGATTGTTCGCGTGCGCGTGCCCCTGGCTGCCGTATCCTAGAATGGCGATCGTCTTCCCCTTGAGGAGTTCCGCCTTCGCGTCCTGCTCGCGGTACATCGTGACCATGCCCTTTCCCTCCGTTTCGGTTGGATTTCCTTCGCGCTTCCCCGCGCGCCTACATCCCCCGGGAGATCGCGACCTTCCCGGTCCGCACGATGTCCTTGATCCCCAGGGGGCGCAGCATCTGCAGGAAGGCGTTCACCTTCCCCTCCCCGCCGGTCATCTCGATCGTGTACGCGCGCGGCGCCACGTCGACGATCTTCGCGCGGAAGATGTCGATCAGCCGAAGCACCTCCGGCTTGGTGTCGTTGTCCGCCTTCACCTTGACCAGCACGAGCTCCCGGTCCACGGTGTCCGTGCCCGTGAAGTCGACGACCTTCAGTACGGGGATCAGCTTGTTGAGCTGCTTCAGGATCTGCTCGACGATCTGGTCGTTCCCCGAGGTGACGATCGTCATCCGCGAGACCTGCGGGTCCTCCGTCTCCGCGACGCACAGCGACTCGATGTTGAACCCCCGGCCGGAAAACAGCCCCGCGACGCGGCTCAACACCCCGAACTCGTTCTCGACCAGGATGGATATCGTGTGGCGCATCGTGGCGGTCTCCTTATACCAGCAGCATCTTCGTCAGCGGCGCCCCGGCGGGGACCATCGGGTAGACCATCTCCTCCGGATCGACCTCCACGTCGATGATCACCGGCCCCTCCGCGGCGAACCCCTTCTTCAGGACGGAGGCGACCTCCTCGGTCTTCGTCGCACGGAACCCCTTCGCGCCGTACGCCTCCGCCAGCAGCACGAAATCGGGGATCTTGGGCTGGATCGTCTCCGAGTATTTCCCCTGGAAGAAAAGCTCCTGCCACTGGCGCACCATCCCCAGTACCCGGTTGTTCAGGATCACCACCTTGACGGGGACGCCGAACTGCACCGCGGTGGCCAGCTCCTGGATGTTCATCTGGATGCTCGCGTCTCCGGCGATGTCGATGACGAGGCGGCCCGGCATGGCGACCTGGGCGCCGATCGCCGCGGGGAGCCCGTATCCCATCGTCCCCAGCCCCCCCGACGTGAGGAAGGTGCGCGGCTTGTCGTAGGTATAGAACTGGGCGGCCCACATCTGGTTCTGGCCGACCTCCGTGGTGATGATCGCGTTCCCCTTCGTGATCCTGTAGATCTGCTCCACCACGTACTGCGGCTTGATCTTGTCCTTTGCCGGCTTGTAGGAGAGCGGGTGGGTCTTCGCCCAGTCGGCGAGCTGTTCGCGCCACTCCGAGGTTTTCTCCCGGAACGCAGCGACGTCCTTCCGGCCCTTCGCCGACTTGATCATCTTCCGGAGGACGTCCTTCAAGTCGCCGACGATGGGGACGTCGACCCGCACGTTCTTCTGGATCGAGGTGGGATCGATGTCGATGTGGACGATCTTCGCGTGCGGGGCGAACTCGTCGATCTTCCCCGTCACCCGGTCGTCGAACCGGGCGCCCACCGCCAGGATCACGTCGGCGTTCGAGATCGCCATGTTCGCCTGGTAGGTCCCGTGCATCCCGAGCATCCCCAGGCAGAGCGGGTCGCTCCCCGGGAAGGCCCCCATCCCCATCAGCGTCGTGGTGATCGGCAGGGAAAGGGCGCGCGTCAGCTCCGAGAGCTCGGCCGAGGCATTGGAGAGGATCACCCCTCCCCCCGCGTACACGACCGGCCGCTCCGAGGACAGGAGCATCCGCATGGCGCTCTCCACCTGCTTCGGGTGCCCCTCGTAATTGGGTTTGTACCCGCGGACGTCGACCTTATCCGGAAGGACGTACCGGGCGCTGGAGACCAGGACGTCCTTCGGCATGTCGACGAGGACCGGCCCCGGCCTGCCGGTGGAGGCGATGTAGAACGCCTCCTTGATCACCCGCGGGAGGTCCTTCGCCTCCTTCACCAGGTAGTTGTGCTTGGTGCAGGGCCGGCTGATCCCGACGATGTCCGCTTCCTGGAAGGCGTCGTTCCCGATCAAAAGGGTGGGCACCTGCCCGGAGAATACGACGATCGGGATCGAGTCCATGTAGGCCGTGGCGATCCCCGTGACGGTATTCGTCGCCCCCGGCCCCGAGGTCACGAGGCACACCCCCGTCTTTCCGGAGGCCCGGGCGTAGCCGTCCGCCATGTGAACGGCCCCCTGCTCGTGGCGGCACAGCATGTGCCGGACCTTGGTGTGCTGGAACAGCGCGTCGTAGATGTGCAGGACCGCGCCGCCCGGATAGCCGAAGACGGTTTCCACCCCGAGGTCCGCAAGGGTCCTGACGAAGATTTCCGCGCCGGTCATCTGCATATGGTCAACCTCCCGCCGTTCCGAAGCGGCCCGCGATGGGGATGGTAAAGCCGTCCCGTGGAGCCTGCCGGGGTACCCTTATAACGTCGCGGGAACGCCCCGGAGGGCACAGGGTCAGGAGCCCAGGATCTGCGCGATCTTGTCTTTCCGGGCGAGTTTCAGCTTCTGGAGCCGCTTCCGCTCCAGCTCCTCCTCGGGAAGGAGGTATACCTTCCGATCCAGCTCCTTCAGCTTCTCGTCGAGGAGGCGGTGCTCCTCGACCAGCGCCTTGAATTCCGGATCCTTGGCGATCAGGCCGGCCATTTTCTCTTCCTGACTCTGGCCCATCGGCACCTCCGTCGCTCGATAATGGAGTAGTACAGCATACCAGATAACTCAGGACAATCAAAGGAGTAGGCGGGTGTACGACGGGAGCGCCGCCCGCGGGTCGACGGCGCCCCCCGCGAGGAACGCCCGCTCGCCCAGGATCCCCACCGCGCCGGCCGACGGCAGCCCCGCCGCCCCTTCAACATACATCGCCCGGCCCCCGAGACGGTCCGCGAACATCGGCCCGAAAGGTTTCAGCCCATCGCCGCAGAGGACGATCTCCTCCCCTGGGAGGCGGTCGATCAGCGCCGCGGGAGGGAGCGCCAGGTCGGGCGTCAGGCGCGAGAGGGCGCCTCCTTCCCGCCGGAAGAGCGCCGCGTACACCTCCTTTTTCCGGGCGTCCAGGACGGGGCAGACGATCCGCCCTTCCGCCGGGATCCGGGATGCAAGCGCCTCCAGCGTCGGCACGAGGGCGATCGGCAATCCCCACCCGAAGCCGTACCCCTTCGCCGCCGCCATTCCCACACGAAGCCCGGTGAACGAGCCGGGTCCCGCCGAGACCGCCACGCAGGAGATGCCGGCCGGAGCGGCGATGCCGCGGGTTTCGAGGAGGGCCGAGACGGCGGAGAGTACGGTCTCGGACGCCTGCCTCCCTTCCGGAAGGAAGCTCTCCGCCGCGACCGCCCCGCCCTCGACCAGCGCCACGCTCCCGTGCGGCGTCGCGGTTTCTATTGCCAGGATCACCGGGACAACAGCCGAACGATGTCGTTGTAGAAGACGAGCGCGGTCAGCATGAGGATGAGCGCCAGCCCCACCTGCTGCGCCACCGCCCGCGCCTGCTGCGAGATCGGCCGGCGCAGCACCCCTTCCACCGCGAAGAAGACGAGGTGCCCCCCGTCGAGGATCGGGATCGGCAGGAGGTTCAGGATGCCCAGGTTGACGCTCAACAGCCCCAGGAAATAGGCGAACGGGGAGATCCCCTGCCGCGCCTGGTCCCCCGCGATCTGGGCGATGAGGATCGGCCCCCCCAGCGTATCGGAGGGCAGGACCCGCGTGACCAGCTTCACGACCGTCAGCGCCGTGAGGTGAACGAGTTTCCCCGTCTCCGCCACGCCGCGCACGAACGCCGCCCCCACGCCGATCTCCTGGTAGACCACCTCCTGCCCCGCGGCAATGCCGACCTTCGGCTCCGAGACCTTCTCACCGAAGACGCTCAATCCCTCGCGCATCACGGGGGCCACCGGGATCTCGAGCTCCTTCCCGTCCCGCACGATCGTGAAGACGAGCGGCCGGCCGGGGGTGCCCTGCCGGATCCGGGCCGCCAGCTCCTCCCAGCTCTTCACCGGCGTCCCGTCCACCCGCGCCACGACGTCCCCTTTCAGGATCCCGGCGCGCGCAGCCGGGGTGTCGGCCACCACGTCCCCGATCTTCGTCGTCAGCGACGGCACGCCGCCGAGGAAGACGATCCAGAACACGATGACGGCGAAGAGGAGATTCCCGGCGGGCCCGGCGGCGACGACGGCCATCTTCACCCAGGTGGGCTTGGCGCTGAAGGAGCGCGCCGCCATCTCGGGCGGCACATCGTCGGTGTCGCTCTCCCCGATCAGCTTGACATACCCCCCGAGGGGGATCGCGGAGACAAGGTATTCCGTCTCGCCCCGCTGCACGCCGAAGAGCTTCGGCCCGAAGCCGAAGGAGAACTTGGTGACCCCCACCCCGAGCTTCCGGGCGACGATGAAGTGGCCGAACTCGTGCACGAAGATGAGGATCCCGAGGACGACGATGAACGAAAGGAAATAGATCATGATGGAAACGGTCTCCTGGTCCTGTTGATCCTTTCCCGCGCGTCGCGCCGGGAGAGCGCGTCCGCGGCGAGCGCGTCCTTCAGGCTCCTCGCGGCGAACGACCCGCCCCAGCCGGACATCACTCGGTCCACGACGCGGACGATGTCGGTGAAACCGATCCGGCGGGAAAGGAACGCCCGGACCGCTTCCTCGTTGGCGCCGTTCAGCACCGCGGGGGCCGTCCCCCCGGTTTCCGCGGCCGCGTAGGCGAGCGACAGGGCCGGAAATCTCTTCCGGTCGGGAGCCTCGAACCCCCATCCCTCCATTCGATGCGGCCGCAAACGCGGCAGTTCCAGCGGCAGCCGATCGGGGTAGCCGAGGGCGTAGCCGATCGGGATCCGCATGTCGGGAATTCCCATCTGCGCGAGCACGGAGCCGTCGCGGAACTCGACCATCGAATGGATGACCGACTGCGGGTGGATCACCACGTCGATCCGTCCGGGAGGGAGGCCGAAGAGCCATGTGGCCTCGATCACCTCCAGCCCCTTGTTCATCAGCGTCGCGGAATCCACGGAGATCTTCGCGCCCATCCGCCAGACGGGATGCCCCAGCGCCTCCGTGACCGTGACGGAGCGCATCTGCTCCACGGTGTGGTTCCGGAACGGCCCTCCGGACGCGGTGAGGATGACGCGGAGGATGTCCTCCCGCCGGTTCCTCCCGATGACCTGGAACACCGCGGAGTGCTCGCTGTCGACGGGCAGGATCTCGGCCCCGCCCCGCTTCGCCGCGGCGGTCAGGAACTTGCCGGCCGTCACGAGGAGCTCCTTGTTCGCCAGGGCGATCCGCTTCCCCGCCTCCGCCGCCGAGATCACGGGCCGGATGCAGGAGATGCCGGACGCGGCCGCGAGGACGATGTCGGCGTTGCCGGCGCACGCGGCTTCCGTCATTCCCTCCTCGCCGACGAGGATGCGCGTTCCCCGGGGAAGCTCCTTCCGGAGCGCCGCCGCGTCTCCCTCCCAAAGGCAGACGGCGTCGGGCCGATGGAGGCGGGCCAGCGCCGCCAGCGCGCGGTGGTTGCTTCCCGCGCACAGGGCGGTCGCGCGGAAGCGCCGGGGGAAGCGCGAGATGACGTCGAGCGCGTTCCGGCCCACGGAGCCGGTGGCTCCGAGCACGACGACGCCGCGGCGCCTCAACTCCACGACTCCACCAGAGACGCGAAAGCCGCCGCCAGGTACAGGACCGGCGCCGCCGCCAGCATCCCGTCCACCCGGTCGAGGATCCCGCCGTGCCCCGGAAGCGCGGTCCCGCTGTCCTTCACCCCCGCCGCGCGCTTCAGCAGCGACTCGAAGAGGTCTCCCCCCTGCCCGAAGGCCCCGACGGCCGCCCCCGCCAGCGCGACGTACCACGCCGGGACGCCGGGGAGGAGCCAGTGGGCGTACAGGACGGAGCAGGCGACGCTTCCCGCGAGCCCGCCGGCGGCGCCCTCGACCGTCTTGTTGGGGGAAAGCGCGGGAGCGAGCTTGCGGCGGCCCAGCGTCCTTCCCGTGAAGTAGGCCAGGGTGTCCCCTGCCGACACGGTGAGGATCCCCAGGAGCACCCAGTGCTCTCCGCGGGGGAGGGCCAGCGTCATGGGGTACATCGCGGGGAGCCCGCCGGCGTAGACCGCGCCGAGGACCAGCATCGCCGCCCGCAGCGTCTTCGCCCCGATGTCGTCCGCCCCCGGCAGCGGGTGGAGGACGGCCAGCACCGCGAAGAGCAGGACCGCCGGGAGGGAGAGCGCGGCCGGCAGGACCGTGGCGGAGAGGTACACCAGCGCCGCGAGCGCGACCCCCGCCGCAAGGTCCCGCCCTTCCCACGCGAACATCCGGAACAGCTCATACGCGCAGAGCGCGGCCGCCGCGCCGCACAGGAGCAGGAAGGGCCAGCCGAGCGGCTGCTTCCCGGACCACAGGATGGAACCGATCACGAGGGGGAGAAGGACGGCGGCGGTGGCGACCCGCTTCGTCAGCATCGTCACTTCGCCGGCGGGGTCCCGGCCTGCTCGTCGGTCAGGCCGAATCTCCGGTTGCGGCGGGAATACTCCTCCAGCGCCCGCAGGAAGTCGGTCTTTCCGAAATCGGGCCAGAGGACGTCCGTGAACACGAACTCGGCGTAGGCGGACTGCCAAAGGAGGAAGTTGCTGACCCGCTGCTCGCCGCTGGTGCGGATGACGAGGTCGGGATCGGGCATCCCCGCGGTGTCGAGGCGCCCCGAGAAGGTCTCTTCCGTCACCGCTCCCGGCTCGAGCTTCCCCGCGGCGGCGTCGGCGGCGATCGCGCGGGCCGCGCGGACGATCTCGTTGCGCCCCGCGTAGGAGAGCCCCAGCGTCAGCGTCATCTCGGTGTTCTTCCCGGTGGCGGCCAGCGTGCGGTCGAGGATCCGCCGGACCGGCGCGGGCAGGGAGGACGGCTCCCCGATGACGCGGAGCCGGATCCCGTGCCTCCGCATCAGGGGAAGCTCGCTCACCAGGAACTCCTGCAGCAGCGACATCAGGGTGCGCACCTCGGTCTCGGGCCGCCCCCAGTTCTCGACGGAAAAGGCGTACAGGGTGAGGTAGGGGATCCCGAGCTCCCGGGCGCACTCCACGACCTCCCGGACGGCACGCGATCCCATGCGGTGCCCCTCGGCCCTGGGCAGTCCCCGCTGCCTGGCCCAGCGGCCGTTGCCGTCCATGATGATGGCGACGTGCCTTGGCAGGGAAACGCCTTCGCTTCCTCCTCCTCCCGGGTTCATCCGCTTCAGACTTCCAGGATCTCCTGTTCCTTGGCCTTGAGGATGTCGTCGATCTTCCTGACGAAGGCGTCGGTCTCCTTCTGGATCCGCTCCTGCCCCCGCTTGACGGCGTCCTCCGCGATCTCTTTCTTCTTCTCCTTCTCCTTGAGCTTCTCGATCTCCTCGCGGCGGACGTTCCGGACGGCAACGCGGGCCTCCTCGGCCATCTTCCGGACGACCTTCGCCAGCTCCTTGCGCCGCTCCTCGGTCAGCGGCGGGATGGGGATGCGGACGACCTTCCCGTCGCTCGACGGGTTCAGCCCCAGCCCCGCTCCCTGGATCGCCTTCTCGATCGGTCCGATCATCTTCGTGTCCCACGGGGTGATCGTGATCAGGCGGCTCTCGGGCACGGAGAGCGTGCCCACCTGCTGGAGCGGCGTGAGCGTGCCGTAGTAGTCGACCTTGACGCCGTCGAGCAGGGAGAAGGAGGCGCGCCCGGTGCGCACCTTCCCCAGCTCCTTCCTGAAGGCCTCGATGCTCCGCTCCATGCGGGCGGAGGTTTCCTTGATCAACGCTTCCATCATTTCCCTCCGTGCACGACCGTGCCGATCTTCTCTCCCGTCACGACCTTGAGGATGTTCCCCTTCCGCGTGAGGTTGAACACCACGATGGGCAGCCCGTTGTCCATGCAGAGGGAGATGGCCGTGGCGTCCATGACCTTGAGCTTCTTCCGGAGGACGTCGAGGTAGCTGAGGCGGGAGAACTTCCTCGCCTTCGGGTCGGCCATCGGGTCGCGGTCGTACACGCCGTCGACCTTGGTCGCCTTGAAGATGGCGTCGGCGCCGATCTCCATGGCGCGGAGCGCCGCGGCGGTGTCGGTGGTGAAGTAGGGGTTCCCCGTCCCCGCCGCGAAGATCACCACCCGCCCCTTTTCCAGGTGCCGCAGGGCGCGCCGGCGGATGTAGGGCTCGGCGATCGCGCGCATTTCGATGGCGGAAAGCACCCGGGTGTCCACCCCGGACCGCTCCAGCACCTCCTGGAGCGCGAGGCAGTTGATGACCGTCGCCAGCATCCCCATGTAGTCGGCGGACGCCCGCTCGATCCCCATGGCGCGGCTGGAGCCGATCCCCCGGAAGATGTTCCCGCCGCCGATGACCAGGGCGACCTGCACGCCCAGCTCCGTCACCTCGCGGATCTCCTCCGCCAGGCCGGCGAGGATCTTCTCGTCGATCCCGTACGCCTGCCTCCCCATGAGGGCTTCCCCGGAGAGCTTGAGCAGGATGCGGCGGTACGACGGTTTCGGCACGGGAACCTCCGCGGCGCGGGACGGCCCGGTTTCCTACCCCTTCCCGATCTGCTTCGCGACCTCCGCGGCCAGGTCGTCCGACCGCTTCTCCATGCCCTCGCCCACCTGGAACCGGGCGAAGGACTTCAGCCGGATCTCCGTCCCGGCGGCCTTCCCTGCCTCCGCGAGGAGCTGCCCGACCTTCCGGTCGGGATCCTTGATGAACGCCTGCTCGAGGATGCAGAAGTCGCCGTAGAACTTCTCGAGCTTGCCCTCCGCGATCTTGTCGAGGATCTTGTCGGGCTTGCCGGAGGCCTTCGCCTGCTCGCGGTAGATCGACTTCTCGTGCTCCACCACCTCGGCGGGGACGTCCTTCCGGCTGACGTACGCCGGGCTCGCCGCCGCCACCTGCATCGCCAGGTCCTTGGCCAGCGCGGCCGTCTCGGCGTTCTTCGGACCGGCGCCCTCGAGCGCCACCAGCACCCCGATCTTCCCGCCCGCGTGGATGTAGGGGACGACCACGCCGGGGACCGCGTCGGACAGCTCGAACCGGACGAAGCGTCGGAAGGAGATCTTCTCGCCGATCTTTGCCACCTTCTCCGTGAGCTTCTCGCCGAGGTTGCCGCCGTTCGTCGCGAGCAGCAGCGCCTCGTCCACGTCCTTGGGGTTCTTCAGGTTCACCAGCGCCGCGATCTCGGCCGCCAGCCCGGCGAACTCGTCGGTCTTGGCCACGAAATCGGTCTCGCAGTTGATCTCCACCAGCGTCCCGGAGTTTCCCTCGACGTGGGCGCACACCAGCCCCTCGGAGGCGATCCGCGAGGATTTCTTCGCCGCGGCCGCAAGCCCCTTCGTCCGCAGGTTGTCGATCGCCTTCTCCATGTCGCCGCCCGCCGCGGCGAGCGCCGCCTTGCAATCCATCAGCCCCGCGCCCGTCTTCTCGCGGAGCTCCTTGACCATTCCGGAAGTGATTTCCATGCCGTTCGCTCTCCTGAATAAGTGTGTCTGCCTACTCCGCCGCGCCTTCGGGCGCCGCGGGGGCCTCTTCCTCGTCTTCGGTGGAGATGAGGGAGACGGTGACCTCGGGGGTCTCCGATTCCTTGTCCCCCTTCGAGGCGTTCTTCTCTGCGTAGACCGCCTTCCCTTCGATGATCGCGTCGGCCATCTTGGAGAGGAACAGCTTGATCGCGCGGATCGCGTCGTCGTTGCCGGGGATCACGTGGTCGACCAGGTCCGGGTCGCAGTTCGTGTCGACGATGGCGATGATCGGGATCTGCAGCCGCCGCGCCTCGAGGATCGCGATCTGCTCCCGGGACGGGTCCACAACGAACAGGGCGTCGGGCTGGCGCCGCAGCTCGCGGATGCCGCCCAGGATCTTCTCCAGCTTCACCCGCTCCTTCTCGAGCTTCATCACTTCCTTCTTCGGAAGCCGCTCGGCCGTCCCGTCGGTGCCGATCTCGGACAGCTTCTGCAGCCGGTCGAGGCTCTTGCGGATCGTGGTGAAGTTCGTGAGCATCCCGCCGAGCCACCGCTGGTTGACGTACGGGGCGCTCGCCCGGCGCGCCTCCTCCTCCACCGCCTCCTGCGCCTGCTTCTTCGTCCCGACGAAGAGGATGGTCTTCCCTTCGGCGGCCATCGTGCGGACCGTGTCGTAGGCGGCGCGGAACATCTTCACCGTCTGCTGCAGGTCGATGATGTAGATCCCGTTGCGGGCGGTGAAGATGTACTTCTTCATCTTCGGGTTCCACCGCTTGGTCTGGTGGCCGAAGTGGACGCCCGCTTCCAGAAGCTGTTTCATCGTGATCACGGAGCTTTGCCCGTTCGCCATGCCGTTCGTTCCTCCTTTGGATCCGGGGGTTGGTCCTCCGGGCGCTTTAGCCCCTCCCCATCCACCCCGCCCGATGCGGGGCACCCCGGGGAGAGTCCTGCCGCCCGTGGGTGATAACTCGAAGCCAAGCAAGCATATATAGCACGGACGCCCGGGGAACTGCAACCGAGCCGGATCAGGTGCGGTATCCTGCGTTGATGCGCACGTACTCCTGCGTAAGATCGGAGAAATAGAGGAAGGAGCTCCCCTTCCCGATTCCGAGGTCGACCCGGATCGCGTACGCCTCCTTGCGGATCTTCGGGGCGGCGCGGCGCTCCGCCGCGGGATCCGGCCGCATCCCCCGCCGGAGCACCTCCTCCCCGGCGAACCGCATCGAGATCTTCGCGGGGTCCAGCGGGATCCCCGCCCTTCCCGCCGCGGCGATCACCCGCCCCCAGTTGATGTCCGCCCCGTAGACCGCCGTCTTCACGAGGGGAGAGGTCGCCGCCGCGCGGGCGACCCGCTCAGCGTCCGCGTCGGTCCGCGCCCCGGTCACCTCGATCTTCACGACCCGCGTCGCCCCCTCGCCGTCCCGGACGATCATCAGGGCGAGATCGAGCAGCAGGGAACCCAGCGCGTCCTTGAACGTTGCAAGATCCTTCCCCGACAGCGGCGGCAGCCCGCAGGCGCCGTTGGCGAAGAGGGCGGCCGTATCGTTCGTGCTCGTGTCCCCGTCCACCACGATCCGGTTGAAGGATGAGTCGACCGCCTCCCTCAGGACCCGCCGGGCATCCGCGGGCGCGAGGGCGGCGTCGGTGAAGGCGTATGCGAGCAGCGTCCCCATGTTCGGGGCGATCATCCCCGCGCCCTTCGCGATCCCGCCGATGGTGACCTGCCGGCCGCCGATGCGGACGAAGCGCACCCCCCGCTTGGGGAAGGCGTCGGTCGTCCGGATCGCCTCGCCCGCCGCCGGGATGCCGTCCGGGGAGAGTCTCCGGACGAGACCCGGGACGGCCGAGACGATCTTCCCGACCGGGAGCTGCACGCCGATGACGCCGGTGGAGCCGATCAGCAGGGAGCCGTCGGGCAGCCCGATCGCCGCGCAGGCCGCGCGGGAGGTTTCCCGCACCGCCCGCAGCCCTTCCTCTCCCGTGCAGGCGTTCGCGTTGCCGCTGTTGACCAGGATCCCGCGCATCCGGGACCGGCCCCGCAGCGACCTGCCCCAGACGACGGGCGCCGCCGCCACCTTGTTCCTCGTGAACACCGCCGCGGAGACGCAGGGACGGTCGGAAACCACCAGCGCGAGATCGGGCTTGCCGGTCTTCTTGATCCCGCAGGCGGTCCCGGCGGCGCGGAACCCCGGAACGACGATCATCCCGCCGGACTTCGCCCCGTTGCCCATCTCACGCCTCCTTTCCGCAGCATTTCTTGTACTTCTTCCCCGACCCGCAGGGGCAGGGGTCGTTCCTGCCCACCTTCACGCCCTGGCGCTTCTGGGTGGTCTCCCCCGCGCGCTTGATGTCGCCGCCCGAAAGCGAAACCCGACGGGGTCCGGGGGCCGGGGCCGCGACCTTCGCCCCCTCCTCCTCCCGCTGCACCCGCACGTTGTAGAGCCGCTTCAAGGCCTCTTCCTTGACCCGGTCGACCAGGTCGGAGAACATGTCGAACCCCTCCCGCTGATACTCCTTCAGCGGGTCCTTCTGCCCGTACCCCCGCAGGCCGATCCCCTCCTTGAGGTGGTCCATCGACAGCAGGTGGTCCTTCCACAGGGCGTCCACGGTGGAAAGGAGGAACATCTTCTCGAAGTAGCGCATCACGTCGGCGCCGTACTCCGCCTCCTTCCGCTTGTAGAACTCCGTCGCCCCGTCCCGGATCCGGTCTGCGAGCGCCTCGGGCGTCAGGGAGAACCGCTCCTCCTCGGGGATCTCGAGGCGATATCCGAACTGCGCGGCAACGGCGGTTTTCAGTCCCTCATAGTCCCATTCCTCGGGACGCGTCTTCTCGTCGGAGTACGTCCCGGCGAGCGCCCCGGCGGTCTCCTCCGTGAATTCCGCCACCATCCCGCGCAGGTCGTCGCTCCCGAGCACCTCCCGGCGCAGCTCGTAGATGACCTGGCGCTGCTTGTTCATCACGTCGTCGTACTCGAGAAGGTGCTTCCGGATGTCGAAGTTGTGCGCCTCGACCTTCTTCTGGGCGTTCTCGACCGCCTTGTTGATGAGAGGGTGCTCGATCGGCTCCCCCTCCTCCATCCCCAGCTTCTCCATGATCGGCGAGATCCGGTCGGAGCCGAAGATGCGGAGCAGGTCGTCCTCCAGGGAGAGGAAGAAGCGGGAGGAGCCCGGGTCGCCCTGGCGCCCCGCGCGCCCGCGGAGCTGGTTGTCCACCCGGCGCGACTCGTGGCGCTCGGTGCCGATGATGTGGAGCCCGCCCTTCCCGACGACGCCTTCCCCCAGCTTGATGTCGACGCCGCGGCCGGCCATGTTCGTCGCGATGGTCACTTTTCCCGGCTGCCCCGCCTCCGCGATGATCTGCGCCTCCTTCTCGTGGTGCTTCGCGTTCAGCACGTTGTGCGGGATGCCGTGCCGGGTCAGCAGCCCGGAGACGCGCTCGGACTTCTCGATGGAGACGGTGCCCACCAGAACCGGGCGCCCATCCTCGTGCAGCGCCTTCACCTCCTCGAACACCGCATGGAACTTCTCCTTCTCGGTGCGGTAGATCTGGTCGGAGAGGTCCTCCCGGATCATCGGCTGGTTCGTCGGGATGATGGTGACGCCCAGCTTGTAGATCTGCTGGAACTCCGCCGCCTCCGTGTCGGCCGTGCCCGTCATGCCGGCCAGCTTCTCGAACATGCGGAAGTAGTTCTGGAAGGTGATGGTCGCCAGCGTCTGGTTCTCGTTCTCTATCTTGACCCCTTCCTTGGCCTCCACCGCCTGGTGCAGCCCGTCGGACCAGCGCCGGCCGGGCATCAGGCGGCCGGTGAACTCGTCGACGATGACCACCTCGCCGTCCTTGACCATGTAGTCCACGTCCCGGTGGAAGAGCACGTGCGCCTTCAGCGCCTGGTTGACGTGGTGGAGGATCTCGATGTTGCGGGGTTCGTAGAGGTTGTCGACGGTCAGGAGCCGCTCGAGCTTCGGGATTCCCGAATCCTCGGTCAGGTGCACCTGCCGCGCCTTCTCGTCGACCTTGTAGTCGGCGTCCTTCTTCAGGTACGGGATCACCGAGTTGACCCGGGTGTACAGGTCGGTGGACTCCTCCGCGGGGCCGGAGATGATCAGCGGCGTCCGCGCCTCGTCGATCAGGATCGAGTCGACCTCGTCCACGATCGCGTAGTGCAGCTCGCGCTGGACCATGTCCTCGAGGCGGAACTTCATGTTGTCCCGCAGGTAGTCGAAGCCGAACTCGTTGTTCGTCCCGTAGGTGACGTCCGAGCGGTAGGACGCCTGCCGCTCCGCGTCGTCCATCCCGTGGACGATGACGCCCACGGACAGCCCGAGGGACCGGTACAGCCTTCCCATCCACTCGGCGTCGCGCTTGGCCAGGTAGTCGTTCACCGTGACCAGGTGGACGCCGCGCCCGGTCAGCGCGTTCAGCACGATGGGCAGGGTGGCGACGAGCGTCTTCCCCTCGCCGGTCCGCATCTCGGCGATCCGCCCCTCGTGGAGGATCACGCCGCCGACGAGCTGGACGTCGAAGTGCCGCATGTCGAGGACGCGCCGGCCCGCCTCCCGGACGACGGCGAACGTTTCGGGGAGGAGGTCGTCGAGCGTCTCGCCGTTGGCGGCGCGCTCTTTGTATTCCGCGATCTTCGCGGCGAGCCGGTCGTCGGAGAGCGGAAGCAGCTCCGCCTCCAGGGAGTTGATCCTGTCCACGACGGGGCGGATCCGCGCAAGGGTCCGCTCGTTGTGCGTGCCGAAGATCTTTTTCAGGAAATCGCCTATCATCGGGCAGAGTCCCCCGTTATCGCCTTGCCGGAGCTGCAGGTGGATTCGTTAATTCAGGAAGCGCGCGGGATTGACCCGGAGCCCGTCGACGCGGACCTCGTAATGAAGGTGCGGGCCGGTGGCGCGCCCCGTGGCGCCCACCTTCCCCAGCTCGTCGCCGCGGCTCACGGAAGCTCCCTCCCCGACCGACCGGGAGGAAAGGTGCGCGTAGACCGTGCGGTACCCCGCTCCGTGATCCACCTCGATCACGTTTCCCATCAGCGCCTCGAAGGCGCTCTTCACGACGGTGCCCGGCCCGGTTGCGGACACCGCGGTCCCGAGTCCCGTGACGATGTCCAGCCCGTGATGGAAGACGGGCGTGCCGGTGAACGGGGAATTCCTCACGCCGAACGTGGAGGACAGGACTCCCCGGACCGGCCATCCCTTTGGGAGGCTTTCGAGGAAAGTGCGCCGGGCCTCGAGCCGCTCGCCGAGCAGGTCGAGGTTCGTCACCTGCACCAGCACGTCCTTCTTCAGCCGATCGAACTCCCGGTCGAGAATCAGGTCGATCCGGCCGGCCGCGGACGCCTCGGGCGTCTCTCCGCCGCCGATCCCGGAGCGCCTCCCGGCGCCCACGGGATTGTTGTTTATATCCAACGACTTCAGCCGGTTATCCATGGAACGCAACCGGTCGACCTCCGCCACCAGCCCCTCGAACTTGGCGTGGAGCCCGTGGAGCGCGAGCTCCTGCTCGGAAACCCGTTCCCGCAGCGACCGCAATTCCCGGAGCTTGGACAGGTTGTCGCGGATGTCGTAGATCCCCTGGGTCAGGAGGACGAAAACGGCAGCCGCCGCAACCGCGACGGAGATCACGGCGGTCCGCCCGAGGCGGATCCCGAAATTCCGCCCGGCGTACCCGACACGGATCGTGATCAGCTGTTGCTCGCGCACCAACCCGTCGGCCCCCGGATGTCAGGATTTGGGAGGGCAGACTAACACACCCGCCGCGGGAATGTCAACGCAAGCAAACAGGATTCTGTTTCAACGGGTTATGATGCTATTCGCCGACGGCTTTCTTCTTCTGCGCCCGGTCGAGCTCGCGGTTCTTCGCGACCACCGAATCCATGATCTCGCCGCAGTTCACGCAGCGCCACGCATAGAACAATTCCATCGTCGCCTGGAACCGCTCGAACACCATGGCTCCACCGCAACGGGGGCACTTCATCCGGTTCTCCTTCGTGCTCCCTGTTGGCTTCATCGGTTCACTCCTTTCGGTTTCCGCCCTGCTCCGTCCTGCCCTTACGATGCCTTGCCGCAGGCGCGGTTTCACAAGATATCCGCCGTCATCCGTTTATTAAGTTCCTTGCGATATAATAAAAACTCCCCGTATCACTTTGATATTGCGGTCGCGGCCTTCTACCCCTTATGATGTTTCCGGGCGCCTTCCGAAGCGCGTTGGAGTGCGGGCGATATGGCAAAGAAGCGGCTAGGCGAGTTCCTCGTCGATTCCGGCCTGATATCCGAACAGGACCTCACCAAAGCCTTGTCGGAACAAAGGTCGAAGCGCGGGAAGCTCGGGGAAGTCATCGTATCCCTCGGTCTCGCCTCCGAATCGGAGATCGCGCAGGCCCTCTCCTCCCAGCTCGGCATAACGCTGATCGACCTCCAGAACACCCCCGTAGAGCCGCAAGCCACCGAACTCATTGGGGAAAAGGTTGCGCGCAAGCACCTGATCGTCCCCATCTCCATCGACCACAAGGAACTCCACATCGCGATGGCGGACCCGCTGAGCTTCGAGGCGTTCGAGGACGTGCGGTTCGCCTCCGGATACACCATCAAGCCGTTCCTCGCCACCCGCACCGACATCCTCTGGGCGATCGACCAGCACTACCACCTCGGATCGTCTCTCACCACCATCGTCAAGGACATCGCCGACGAGCGGATGGTGGAGGTCGTCGGCGAGCAGATGGAGAGCGACAGCCGGGACGTCGAGGACCTGCGGAAGAAATCCGAGGCTGCGCCGGTCATCCGGATGGTCAACCTGATCATCGCGGAAGCGGCGGAGCACGGCGCATCAGACATCCATATCGAGCCCACGAAAACTGCCCTCCAGATCCGAAACCGGGTCGATGGTCTTCTCCATAAGACAATGGACCTCCCGAAATGGGTCCAGGGCGCTGTCATCTCCCGCGTGAAGATCATGGCGAAGATGGACATCGCCGAGAAACGCCTTCCCCAGGACGGCAGGATCGGCGTCCGCATCGGGGGAAGAAGCCTGGATCTGCGGATCTCCACCGTGCCCGCCAACTTCGGGGAGAAGGTGGTCATCCGGATCCTCGACTCCGCCAACGCGGCCATTCCGCTCGAGGCGATGGGGCTGAACCCCGGCGAGCTCGCCACGATGGAGGAGATCATCTCCCGGCCGCAGGGGATCATCCTCGTCACGGGCCCCACCGGCTCGGGAAAAACGACTACCTTATACGGGATCCTGAACAAGATCAAGACCGTCCAGGAGAACATCACCACCATCGAGGACCCGATCGAGTACGAGCTGGGCGGGATCAACCAGGTGGCGGTGCAGGAGAAGATCGGGCTGACCTTTCCCTCGATGCTGCGGGCGCTGCTGCGGCAGGACCCCGACATCATCATGGTCGGCGAGATGCGCGACGGGGACACGGCATCCATCGCGGTCCAGGCCGCGCTCACCGGGCACCTCGTGTTCTCCACCATCCACACGAACAGCTGCGTGGCCACGATCACCCGGCTCCGCGACCTGGAGATCCCCTCCTACCTGATCGCCACCACGATCGTCGGCATCGTCGCGCAGCGCCTGGTCCGGACGATCTGCCCGAAGTGCAGAGTCCACAAGCTCCCCTCCGAGCGCGAGATCGCGCGGCTGGGGCTGAAGCCCAGCACGCATGTGTACCGCGGCGAAGGTTGTCCCGCGTGCAACGGCACGGGGTACAAGGGGCGGACGGGGATCTACGAGATCCTGGTGTTCACCCAGCCGATCCGCGACCTGATCGCGTCGAACGCGACGGAGAACGAGATCCGGCAGGCGGCGCTGTCGAGAGGCATGGTCACGCTGGGAAGGAACGCGCTGGAGAAGGTGGTCGCCGGCATCACCTCGGCGGACGAGGTGTTCCGGGTGGTGGAGACCGACTCGGACTTCGCGTCCGCATGCCCGAACTGCGCCACGCCGCTGGAAGCGGAGTTCATCATGTGCCCCACCTGCGGCTATTCCGTCGTCTCTTCCTGCCCGGGCTGCAGGAAGACGCTGTCGCAGGAGTGGAAATTCTGCCCTTACTGCCGGTTCGACCTGCTGAAACAGGAGCGCAGGAGGTCGTTCAGCCAGCCTTGATGCGCCTGCGCTACCCGCCCTTCTTCAGCCGCTCGTTCAGCGCGTAAGGGATCGGAGGGCAGCCGGGGATCCGCAGTTCGCACGCCAGGTCGCCCGGGCAGCAGTTCCCGAACGCGATCCGGAAAGCCCCGGAGGCCTCGACTTCCTCGACGGCCGTCCCCATGAACACCTCCACCGGACCCGCCGGTGCGGTCTCCATGTGCCTGCAGGCCAGCAGGAAGGCGTTCACGCAGGAGCTGCAGGCGCTCCGGCCCCGGACCCGGAAATTCGCCGGCACGAGCTCCTCGACCGCGACCCTGCGGAACGGCCGCCGGACGTCCTCGACCCGCTCCCCCGCCGTCACGATCCCCTCAGGGTCGATTCCGCGCGAATCGACGATCGCCTTCAGGTGCCGCACCTCGTCGATCGCGTATCCCATGACCGCGCATCCGACGCAGTCCACCTCGGCCGGGTCGCCGCCCGCCATGACCAGGTCGAGCCGCACGGGATCCCCTCCGCGGGGACCCATCCGCTCCATGCACGAAATTGCGTCGACTACGTTCAGGTGCGGCCGCAGCGTGTTGTTGATGTCGACGATCGCATGGTCGAGCCCCGCGTCGTGGCAGCGCCGCTTCGCGTCGCCGACCAGGAACCCCTTCATGTTCTTCAGGGCGAGCGTGATCCCGGTGGCGTAATGCACCTTCATGTTGGGGAGGTTGACGATCCGGTCCGCCTCGAAGAACTCCCGGGCGACCGGCAGCCGCTCGAGCGCAAGCGGCTCCTTCACCGGAACCTCGACCGCCTCGGAGCGGTTCAGGTTGTGCAGGGGGATGCCGTACCTCGCCGCGAGCGCGACGTAGCCGGTCTCGTGGAAATACCGGTCCGTCGCCTCCGCGTCGCCGAAGGTCGACTCGGCGATGCAGATCCCGCCGGCCCCCAGGTCGATCAGAAGCTCGATCAGCGCCCCGGTCATCGCCCGGTCGGTGTATCCGTCCATCCCGTTCAGGTTGGGCTTGAGCAGGACCCGGTCGCCCCGGCCGACGAAACGGCCGAGCCCTCCGATCCGGTCGAGCGCATCGATCAATGCTTCCCGGATCCCGCGCTGCGTCCGGACGAGGCTGACGGTCGCGGCCATGCTACATGTAATCCGCCAGCCGGCACCAGAAGGAGATCTCGACGGCGACCTCGTCCCCGCCATCGACCCATCCCGTGACGCTCTGGCGCCTCTCCGCGAACCAGTCGACGGTCTGCAGCGCCAGCTCCCGGAGCTGCTCCCGGTTCTCCGTCCGGGCGATGCCGCCCGTGTTCGACACCGACTCGAACAGCGCGTCCTCGGCGAACAGCTCCAGCATGGCGTCCGTGTCCCGGCGGTTGTAGGCTGAGATGTACCGCTCCACGATATCGCGATTCGTCGGTTTCATCCCTTGATGTACCAGCTCCTCGACCAGAGGTATTTAAAGGATTCCTCCCTGGTCAGTATCTTCAGCTTCACGAGGATCCGCCGCAGGGTGAACAGGAAGACCACCACCATGGCGAACACGATCGCCAGCAGGAGCGGCCAGGAATAGAATTCGCCGGCCGCCGCGGCGGCATCCTTGTAGCGGGGCACGACGTTGATCTTCCAGAAGAGGTAGCCGGCGCCGATCCCCAGCATCACGGTGATGAAGTACGCCAGCTCGGCGATCAGTATGCTCCATGGCGACCTGTCTTCCATTTCCCCTCGTCTCCGGTTTCCATGCTTTTCGGCAAGGTATTACGCCGCGGAAGCGGCGTCAATCGACGCTCCCGCGATGCGAAGGCCCAGCCGGCGGGAAACGTGCAGCGTGACGCCGGGCGCCTTCCGGAAGCGGATCCTCACGGTCCCGAAGACGGACGGGCGTCCTTCCGCGACTTCCACGTCTTCCCAGGGGATGAAAAGCCGCCCGTTCCCGACGCCGAATACGAACGGCTGCTCGAGGCACAGCCCCGCGCGGTCGATCCCCAGGTTGACCGGCATCCGCTTCCGGTTCAGCCGGACCGGCCTCCACTTTAGAATCGTCCCCCGGAAAGGCCCGGCGTATCGATAGGACCGCGCCAGCACCGGCCACGCGCCGATCCTCTTCAAGACATGGTAAAGCCCCGCCGCGAACGGAACGAACACGGCGAGGAAGACGGCCGGGAACAATATCTCTATCGTGGGATCCGCCATGACTTTATCTTCGCACCGAAATACGAGAACGCGAAGATCGTGCAGACCAGCAGCCCCCACGCCCCCAGCCGGGTGAGGAACTCCGGCGAGCCGTAGGAGCCGGCCTGCCCCGCGAGGAGCTTGTAGACCGCCTTCCCGGTCGTGGCGGAAACGATCACCATGAGGGTGATCCAGGGCACGCAGCCGGCCCAGTATCCGATCACCGTTCCGACGATCGCGTAGGAGATGTACTGGGAGGCGTACAGCATGGCCATGTTCCGTCCGGACAGGAAGAAGATCGTCAGCGACAGGAGCATGGA
>JBFLWB010000050.1 GCA_040758155.1 Thermodesulfobacteriota bacterium | reverse complement strand
TCCCGCGATACCCGGGACGTGCTCAGCATCCTGGCCGGCCCGCCGCCGGCCGTGTTCACCACCCGCCCCGTCATCATGGGAACGCACGGGATGGTCACCTCGGGCCATTACCTCGCCTCCAGGATCGGGCTGCACATCCTGGAGGAGGGCGGGAACGCCGTGGACGCCGGCGTGGCGACGGGATTCGCCCTGGCCGTGCTGGAGCCTTATATCTACGGCATCGGCGGCGAGGTTCCGATCCTCATCCACCTGGCGGACGAGAAGCGGGTCGTGTGTCTCTCCGGCCAGGGGCCGGCGCCGCGGAAAGCGAGCATCGAGGGATTCCGGAGGGAGGGGATCGACTCCATCCCCGGCGACGGGCTGCTGGCCGCCGCCGTTCCCGACGCCGTCTCCACCTGGATCTTCGCCCTGTCGCGGTTCGGATCGATGCGGCTCGCGCAAGTGCTCGATCCCGTCATCGAACTTGCGAAGCGCGGGTTCCCCATGTTCGACCGGCTCCGCGGGGCCCTTGAGCGGAGCTCGGAGCTGTTCCTCCAGGACTGGCCTTCGTCGGCGAGGACGTTCCTCCCGGGAGGCCGGGTCCCGGACGTGGGGGAAATCTACACGCAGGAGGAGCTGGCGCGGATGTTCTCCACGCTCGCGGATGCGGAGCACCGGGAGCGGAGAAGGGGGCGCAGGGAAGCGCTGCAGGCCGCGCGCGACGTGTTTTATAAAGGAGAGATCGCGGAACGGATCGTCGAATTCGTTCAAGGAAGCCGGCTCCCGGACTCGACCGGCAGGCGCAACGGCGGACTGATCGGGAAGGAGGACCTTGCGGCATACGCCACCCGGATCGAAGAGCCCGTGACGGCCCGATACCGCGGGTACGACGTCTTCAAGTGCGGTCCGTGGTCCCAGGGCCCGGTATTCCTGCAGCAGCTCGCCATCCTCGAAGGGTACGACCTGGCCGCGCTGGGGCACAACACGCCGGAATACATCCACCTCCTTATCGAGACGGCCAAGTTGGCGTTCGCCGACCGGGAGCGGTATTACGGAGACCCGGAATTCGTCGATGTACCGCTCGGCGCGCTGCTTTCGAAGGAATACGCGGCGGCGCGCCGCGGGCTGATCGATCCCGCCCGCGCCTCGATGGAGCTGCGTCCCGGCGACGCGCCCGCGTATGCGCCCGTCGAGCGGAAAGGGGGCCTCGATATCCACAAGGGCGATACGACGCACCTGGACACGGCGGACCGGTGGGGAAACCTGATGTCCGCGACGCCCTCGGGCGGCTGGTTCCGGAGCTCGCCGGTCGTCGAGGGGCTGGGCTTCCCCCTCGGGACACGGATGCAGATGTTCTCCCTGGACCCCGGGCATCCCAACGCGCTCCTGCCGGGAAAGCGTCCCCGCACGACGCTCACGCCTTCGATGGCGATGAAGGACGGGCGGCCGTACATGGCGTTCGGCACGCCGGGGGCGGACCAGCAGGACCAGTGGTCGCTGCAGTTCTTCCTGAACGTCGTCGATTTCGGGATGAACCTCCAGGCCGCGGTGGACGCGCCCACGTTCCACACCAGCCACTTCCCCTCCTCCTTCCACCCGCACGGCGCGAATCCCGGGATGATGCACGCGGAGAGCCGTATCTCCGATACCACGATTTCCGCTCTGCGGGCGAAGGGGCACACGGTGGAGATGAACGGGGAATGGGCCCACGGGCGGGTGCTCGGGATCCGGTTCGACGCCGACAGCGGCGTGCTCTCCGGCGTTGCGACGGCGCGGCTGGAGACCGGCTACGCCATGGGCTGGTAGGAAGGCGAACGGAAAGGAGCGAAGGGCTCCCGCCGGGATTCCCGGGGGAGCCCTTCGCCGAAGGCGTTACACGGAGGCCCTGGAGACCCCCCCCTTCATCTTCTTCTTGAGCGTAGCCTGGGCCGCCGCGAGGCGCGCGACCGGCAGGCGGTACGGCGAGCCGCTCACGTAGGTGAGCCCGATCTCGTCGCAGAACTCGATGGAGTTGGGATCCACCTGCTCCCCGCAGATCCCCATCTTCATCCCCTTCTTGATCTTCCGGCTGCTCTGGATCGCCATCTTCATGAGCATGCCGACGCCCTTGCGGTCGAGGGTGATGAACGGGTCGTGCTCGAAGATCCCCTTCTCGACATAGATGGGCAGGAACCTCCCGGCGTCGTCCCGGGAAAGACCCCACGTCGTCTGGGTCAGGTCGTTCGTGCCGAAGGAGTAGAAATCGGCCTCCGGCGCGATCTCGTGGGCGAGCAGCGCCGCTCGGGCGATTTCGATCATGGTGCCCACGTCGTACTTCACGCGGACCTTGTACCGCTTCTGGACCTCGGTGGCGATCCGCACCGTCATCTCGCGCATCACCTTCAGCTCGCGGACGTCGGCGATGAGCGGGATCATGATCTCGGGGACGGCCTTGACCTTCTCCCGGGCCACCTCGCAGGCGGCCTCCATGATCGCCTGCACCTGCATCTCGGAGATCTCCGGGTAGGTGACGCCGAGGCGGCAGCCGCGGTGGCCTAACATGGGGTTGAACTCGTGCAGCGCCTTGTTCCGCGCCTTCAGCTTCTCCACGGGCACGCCCATGTCCTGCGCGATCTCCTCGATCTCCTCCTGTGTCTTGGGCAGGAATTCATGGAGGGGCGGATCGAGCAGGCGGATGGTGACCGGGAGGCCGTTCATGACCTTGAAGATCCCGATGAAGTCCTCGCGCTGCATCGGCAGGATCTTGGCGAGCGCCTTCCTGCGCCCTTCCGTGTCGTCCGCCAGGATCATCTCCCGGACCGCCTTCACCCGGTCGCCCTCGAAGAACATGTGCTCGGTGCGGACAAGGCCGATCCCCTCCGCCCCGAACTTCAGCGCCATGCGGGCGTCCTCCGGGGTGTCGGCGTTGGCACGCACCCCGAGCTCGCGGATCTCGTCGGCCCACTTCATGATGGTGTTGAAATCGCCGCTCAAGTCCGGCGGCACGAGCGCGACCTCGCCGAGGATGACCTCTCCGGTCGAGCCGTTCAGGGTGATGATGTCCCCTTCCCGGAACGTGTGCGGCCCGATGGTCATGACCTTCACGGACTCCTCGATGTGGACCGCGGTGCAGCCGGCCACGCAGCATTTCCCCATACCCCGCGCCACCACGGCCGCGTGGGAGGTCATCCCGCCCCGGGCGGTGAGGATCCCCTGGGCCGCGTGCATCCCGCCGATGTCCTCCGGCGAGGTCTCGGTGCGGACGAGTACGACTTTCTCCCCGCGGTTCTTCCACTGCTCGGCGTCCTCCGCGGTGAACACGACCTTCCCGACCGCGGCGCCAGGGGAGGCCGGAAGCCCCTTGGCGATGACCTGGACCTTCGCCTTCGGGTCGAACGACGGGTGCATGAGCCGCTCGAGCTGCTCCGGGTCGATCCGCAGGATGGCGGTCTTTTTATCGATCAGCTTCTCCTGGACCATGTCGATCGCGATCTTCAGGGAGGCGGCGGCGGTCCGTTTCCCGACGCGGGTCTGCAACATGTAGAGCTTCCCGTCCTGGACGGTGAACTCGATGTCGAGCATGTCCCTGTAATGGGCCTCGAGCTTCCGGTAGATCTGCTCGAGCTCCCTGTAGACCGCGGGCAGCGTCTTCTTCAGCTCGTCGATGTGGAGGGGGGTCCGGATCCCCGCCACGACGTCCTCGCCCTGCGCGTTGGAAAGGTATTCCGCGAAGAACCGCTTCTGGCCGGTGGAGGGATCGCGGGTGAAGCCGACGCCCGTCCCCGAGCTCTCCCCCATGTTCCCGAAGACCATCGCCTGGACGTTGCACGCCGTCCCGAGGTCGTGCGGGATGTTGTTGAGCTTCCGGTAGGTGGTCGCGCGGTCGGAGAACCAGGAGCCGAACACCGCGTTGACGGCGAGCTTGAGCTGCTGGATCGGGTCGTCGGGGAACTCCCTGCCCGTCTGCTTCGCGAAGATCCCCTTGAACGTCTGGACGAGCTCCCGCAGGTCGCCGGCCAGAAGCTCCGTGTCGAGCTTCGCCCCCCGGTTCGCCTTCATCTCCTCGAGCGCTTTCTCGAAGAGCGACCGCTCGATCCCCATGACGGTGGAGCCGAACATGGTGATCAGCCGCCGGTAGGTGTCGAGGACGAACCGCTCGTTGCCCGTCTTCGCGGCAAGCGCCTTCATGGTCGTCTCGTTCATCCCGAGATTCAGGACGGTGTCCATCATGCCGGGCATGGAGAACTTCGAGCCGGAGCGGACCGAGAGCAGGAGCGGGTCCTTCGCGCCGCCGAACTTCATCCCCATCGCCGCCTCGACCTTCTTCAGGTTTTCGAGGACCTGGTCCCACATGCCGGGAGGATACTTCTTTTTGTTCTCGAAATATTCGTTGCACGCCTCGGTGGTGATGGTGAACCCGGCGGGCACCGGGATCTTCAGGCGCGTCATGTTGGCGAGCCCCGCCCCCTTGCCGCCCAGCAGCTCCTTCATCGTCCCGGTCCCGTCCGCCTTCCCGCTTCCGAAGAAATACACGTACTTTTTCGCGCGCTTAGCCATCACTGCCCTCCGAGAGAGGCATGGTTGGTTTACAGATGCCATCATTATAAAGAAAAACGGGGCGAAAGGAACCACTTCCCTGGGGAAGCTCCCTTCCGCCCCGCTTCTTCCGACGAGCCGGCGAGACGCGCTTTGCCCCGCCCGCCGCCTCTTCCGGAATTACCGCGTTATTCCTTCGGCGCCTTGCTGGTCTGGGCCGCCAGGGTCGCCGCCGCTACGCCCTCGGCCCGGGCCTTTTTTTGCTTCACGAGATACTTGCCGAGACCGATGACGGCGACGATGAAGATGACGTCAACGGTGTAGATGAACCAGGAAGGGGTCGGCTGGCCGCCGAAGAGGGCGTTCGAAATGAACCCCGGCTGCCAAACGCCCTCCTTCATCATTCCCCCCACCCACGCGTCCGTGACGATCAGCTCGGCCGAGACTTTTCCGAGGACCGCGGCGCCGATGGTGACGATGACCGGGTACTTGTCCATCAGCATCGAGAGGAGCTGGCTGGTGCCGACGACAAAGGGGATGGAAACGATCAGGCCGAAGATCAGCAGGAAGATGTTGCCTCCCGACGCGCCGCCGACCGCCAGCATGTTGTCGAGGCTCATGACGAAGTCGGCGATGACGATCAGCTTGATCGCCTCCATCAGGCGGCTCGCCGATTCGACGTGCTCTTCCTCGTGCCCCTGCGTGAGCAGCTTCACCGCGATCCAGAAGATCGCCAATCCGCCGACGAACTTGAGCAGCGGGATCCGCAGCATCTGCGAAACCAGGGCGGTGCAGATGACGCGCAGCACGACCGCGGCGCCCGCGCCGAGGATGATACCCCATTTCCTCTGTTTGGGAGGAAGGTTTCGGACGGCCTGGGCGATGACGACGGCGTTGTCGCCCGCCAGGACCAGGTCGATCAGGATGATCTGTATGACCGCGGAGAAGAACGTCCAGTTGAAGGCGATCCAGCCGAACCAGCCGAAGTCGATCGCATCCGGCGGCTTCTCCATGACGCCGTGCGCAGCCGAACCCAGCAACTGGGGAAGGAAACTGTCGAAACCGAACAAGTTCAGCCAACTCAGGTCAAACATCACAGGCCTCCATCGAATATGGCATTGAGAAACATGGGCCTTACTCGGCCGTGACTTCCGCGGTCACGGCTTCCGCCTCGGCCTTCTTCTTCTTCATGATCAGCTTCCCGATGACGACGACGCCGACGATGAACAGGACCTCAACGACGTACTTGAGCCACACGGGCGGAGCAAACCATTTCACGACGAACGGATCGGTGATCATCATCTCGCCCGCGACCTTCCCGAGGACCGCGGCGCCGATGGTGATGATGATCGGGTACTTGTCCATCAGGTACGAGAGGAGATGGCTGGTGCCGACGACCAGGGGGATGCTCAAACCCAGCCCGAAGAGCAGCAGGAACACGTTCCCCTTGGAGGCGCCGCCGACCGCCAGCATGTTGTCGAGGCTCATGACCAGGTCCGCGATGACGATCAGCTTGATCGCCTCGTAGAGATTGTTGGCCTCGCCCGTCTTCTCCTCCTGGTGTCCCTGCGTCAGCAGCTTCACTGCGATCCAGGCGATCAGAGCGCCGCCGACGAACTTCAGGAGGGGGATTCTCAGCATCTGTGCAACGAACGCGGTGCAGACGACCCGCAGCAGGACCGCGGCGCCCGCCCCGAGGATGATGCCCCATTTCCTCTGCTTCGAGGGAAGGTTGCGCACGGCCATGGCGATGACGACGGCGTTGTCGCCGGCCAGGACCAGGTCGATCATGATGATGCTCAACAGCGCGGAGATGAACGTCCAGTCGAAGGAGATCCACCCCAAGATGCCCAGGTCGATCGCGCCCGGCGGCATCTCGGACGGCATGTTGACGCCTGCGCCCAGGAGCTGGGGCAGGAAGCTTTCGAAGGAAAACAGGTTCAGCCAACTCGCATCAAACATTCCAATCCTCCATCGTCACGGTTTTCCGCTACGGGGAACGGATTCGGTCGGTACGGTGGGTTTACGTTCGGTTCCGCATCGCTTTCCAGCAGTTCGAGATCGCCGCTTTCAGTGATGCCTTCGCCGCGGGGGCCTCGGCGGGACGGTACCCGAGGAGATCCCTCGCAAGGGAATCGGACAACTCCCAAGGATCGGCCAGAAAGGCGCTCCCCGTCCATTTTTCCCTGGGGATGCACTGGATCGCGGAGCGGGAGCCTGTGACGTCCCGGACCATCCCCGCGACCTCCTCCCAGGTGACGTAGACGGTGGAGAAGTTGAACGTCCGCTCGAACGCCTTCACGTTGCAGAGACAGCGGTCCAGCCCCTGCGCCAGGTCCGCCATGTGGAGGAAACTGCCGCCGGAATCCGCGGGGACCGACAGGGTGTCTCCCGCAGAGGCGGTCTTCAGCATTTCCCGCAGATGCTTCCCGCCGATTTCCTCCCCGTACGCCCACCAGAAGCGGACTACGGTGGACGGGACCTTTCCCGCCTTGCCGTACATGATGCACAGCTTCTCGGCGGCGGCCTTCGCGATCCCGTAAAGCGGCTTCCTCGCCTCTTCGACGAGGAGGGGATGCCCTTCATCGATCGGGGAATAGCGGGGCTTTCCGTACACCACGGCGGTGCTCGTATAGATAAGGTGCCGGACCTTGCGGGATGCCGCCTCCTCCAGGAGGTAGAGATGCCCCTTCAGGTCCTGCTCCAGCACTTCCAGGGGATCCTCGGAAAAGGACCAGGCCAGGTGGATGACGGCGTCCACCCCTTCGAGGGCCGCCTTCACGACATCCCTGTCCTCGAGCCCCCCCTGGACGACGGTGAATCTATCGCTCTTTATCGACCGGACGGGCTCCACGTTCTTGTCGACCACCCGGACGGAATAGCCCCGTTCCAGCAGCCACGCCGCCAGGTATCGTCCGCACGAACCCGCCCCGCCGGTGATCAGGATGTTCGACGCTTCCGTCATGACGCGCCAGTCTTAAGTTAATAATGGAAGCGGCCCGGGGAACCGATGGACCGGGATTCCCCAGACCGCTCCTTGACAGGCACAGAGCAAAAAAATATTACCACGAACGGTTCTCCATTGACATCGGCCTTTTTCCGGCCGATGTCGGGTGCCGCCTTCCTTAACCCGGTCCGACGCTGCTCTTCGCCTTCCTTTTCGCGAGGAAATCGGAAATCGTGGGCCAGAAAAAGATGATGATCGCTGCAATCATGAGCGGCAGCGCGATCGGGGGCGCGAACAGGACGAGAGGACTTCCGCCAGAGATCAGGAGCGCCTGCCGCAGCGCCGACTCGGCCATGTCGCCCAGGACGAGGGCCAGGACCATGGGGGCGAGCGGGTAATCGAGCTTCTTGAACAGGTACCCGAAGACTCCGAAGATGATCATGTAATAGATGTCGATCATGCGGTTGTTCACGGCGTAGGCGCCGATCGCGCAGACGTACACGATGATGGGCATGATGATCGCGAAACGGACCTTGAGGATCGCCGCGAAAAGCGGCGC
Source organism: Thermodesulfobacteriota bacterium (assembly GCA_040758155.1). Lineage (NCBI taxonomy): Bacteria > Pseudomonadati > Thermodesulfobacteriota > Thermodesulfobacteriota bacterium. Next base: position 11,803 of record JBFLWB010000050.1, on the reverse strand, counting down.
GAATGCCATGACGATGAACAGGCCAAGGGTATTCCCGATCCAGCAGCTTCCAATGAAGCCCCAGACGAAATCGGCATGTTCCTTGAAGAGCATCGGTCCCGGCACAAGGCCGAAGATCATGAGACCGCCCATGATGACGGCCATGGTCGGGGATCCGGGGATTCCCAGGGTGATCATGGGGAGGGCCGCCGAGGTACCGGCCCCGTGAGCGGCCGCTTCGGGGGCGACGATGCCCTCCGGAGCGCCCTTTCCGAACGAATCCTTGTCCTTGGCCCCCTGCTTGGCGAAGCCGTACGCCATGAAGGAAGCGGGAGTGGCGCCGCCGGGCTTCAGACCCATCCAGCACCCGATGATCATGCCGAGAACCAGCGCCTTGTAGTTCTTGAACACTTCCAGCGATCCGTTCGCTATGTCTTTCAAGGTGATCCTGCCGGCCTTGCCTTCGATCTTAAGGCCTTCCTCAACCGTGAGGAAGATCTCGCCGAGGCCGAATAGACCGATGACCGCTACGATGAAGTTGAACCCGCCCATCAGGTCGATCGACCCGAACGTCAGGCGGAGCTGACCCGTGACGGTATCCATGCCGACGCAGGCCAGTGTGAATCCGACGAAGATGGAAACGCAGGTCTTTACGGCGTCCTTCCCGCCCAGCCCGACGAATGCGCTGAACGTGAGCATCATGACGCCGAAGATTTCGGCGGGGCCGAACCGCAGGGCGAATTCCGAGATGATCGGAGCGAAGAAGCTGAGCATGATGACGCCGAGGACCGCGCCGAAGAAATGGGACACGAAAGCAAGAACAAGAGCTCTTCCCGGCTCTCCTCTATGGGCCATTGGATAGCCGTCGAACGTGGCCGCCACCGACCATGGCTCCCCGGGGATGTTGAACAGGATGGAGGTGATGCTTCCACCGTACAGCGACCCCCAATAGATGCTCGCCAGGAGGATGATCCCCGCTATGGGAGGCATCGCAACCGTGAGCGGGATGAGGATGGCCACTCCATTCGCACCGCCAAGGCCGGGGAGAACGCCGACGATCACGCCGAGAACCAACCCGATCATTGCGACCAGGAAGTTGTACGGCTGTGCCGCGACGCTGATGCCCAACCACAGGTTATGCATGTTCTCTGCCACGTTGATCTCCCTCCAATATCAAAATGGAAGCATTATCCCAGCAGTGGAGCAATCATATCTCCCAGCATCCCCCCGGGCAGCGGAATCAGGAACAGCCTGTCGAAAACGACATACAGGGCGACAGGGAACAAAAAGCCCACGAGTAAGCACTTGTATATTTCGATCTTCCCGACCACCTTCATGTAAAAAATGATGTAAACCATTGCCGCCACGTGAAGCCCGAGGATCGGGACGATCATGACCATGACGGTGGACGGAATCAGGACCCACAGAATCGGCGTCAGGCCCCCCTCCGGGATCAGCGGCTTACCTGGGCCTTCCTTCAGTTTCTTGATCCCTTTGAAGAGAACGATGGCCGATCCGCCAACCGTGCCAATCGCCAGGTAAAACGGCAGGAATCCGGGGCCGGGACCGGCAACCGGATCCCATCTGAATCCCAACCGTATCGCGTCGTAGAGAATAAGCAATCCGAAGCACAGCAGGAAAACAGCAAGCCACACATTCGCCTTACGCATCTTCCCTCCCCATCATGACCGATATGTTGAAGCGGAGCGGGCGGAGGAAGCGGGCGGGAATGACCCGCTTCCCCCCGTCCGTCGACTTCCCTTGGGACTTCTACTTCAACAGACCGCCTTTCGCCATGAGTTCCTTGGTATCCTTTTCCTTCACCTCAAGCCACTTCACGAAATCGGCCCCGGTGATGTATGCAGGCTTCAGACCCATATCGGACATGTATTTCGTCCATTCCGGAGTCTCGGTGACCTTCTTGAAGAGGTTCACGTAGAAGTCGATCTCTTCCTGCTTCACGCCGGGCGCCATGAAGATGCCGCGGAGCATCAGGTAAGCGACGTCCTTCCCGGTGGTCTCTTTCAGCGTCGGGATGGTCTTCCAGTCGGGGGTAGTCATCCGCTCGCTGTCGATGAGAGCCAACGGACGAAGTCTCCCGGCCTTCCAGTGGCTGACGGCCTCGGCCGGGTTGTTGACCGTGGAATCGACGTGCTTGCCGACGAGCTCGACCGCGACCGCGCCGCCGCCCTTGAACGGGACGTAGTTGAACTTCAGGCCGTAGACCTGCTCGAGGAGGACCGTGATGATCTGGTCTTCCTGCTTCGCGCCGGTGCCGCCCATCGTGAACTTGCCGGGGGTCTTCTTGACGGCCTCGAAGTAATCGTTCGGGGTTTTGTACGGGGTTTCGGCATTCACCCAGAGGACGAAGTAGTCGAGCGCCAGCCGGGCGACCGGAGTCATGTCTCTCCAGTTGAAGGGAACGCCCGTCGCCAGAGGAGTGGTGAACAGGTTGTCGAGGGTGATGATGATGACGTGCGGGTTGCCCTTCTGGCTCTTCACGTACATGAAGCCTTCCGCCCCTGCACCGGCGGACTTGTTGATGACCACGAAGGGTTTGGGGGAGAGCTTGTGCTTGGAGACGATCGGGGCGATGAACCGGGCCATGACGTCCGCGCCGCCGCCGGCGCCGGCCGGGATGATGAATTCGACGGGCATCTTCGGCTCCCAGGCCTTCGCCGTTCCGACCGCGGTGAATACCAGCGCCAAAGAGCAAGCCACAACGATCCAAATCTTCAGCCCAGAAAACCTTCCGCTCATGGATTACACCCCCCATGCGTTAGTTTTTTGAAGCCTACTTCAAAAACCCATACACCTGCCTCCTCCCTTCTTTTGGAGCATCCCCTGGATGTGATCGAACATGCGAGATGTTCGTCTATCCTCCGACCCGCGGCTACCCCGGACAGCCCTTAAAACGCGGCGTCTCGAAAAGCCTTCAGGCGCAGTGTCCCGGCCATGCGTCCGGAGGGGACAACCTGGACACCCGGCCGGGACCGTATCCATCTTTTCTGCAAGGATAGACGATTTTGACAAATTTGCATTCAAAAAATTCGTGCTCCGGACACGAGCGAGGGACACGGGTTTCCCCGTGTCCCTCCGCTCCGACGTGCCGTAATTACGCTTCTTCTCTGGGACCGAGGACCGGGATCTCGATCGGCTTCCCGGGGGCCTTCACCTTCGCCGTGATGAACGCCTGCATCTTGGCGATGTGCTCCTCGTTCAGGTGGTTGAACCGCTCCTGGCCCTTCATGTACTCCTTCACCGGCTTGTACGTCTTCGGGATGTGCTGATAGGTGTACTCGCCGTTCTCCCATTCGTAGTTCGTCCAGAAGCCGGTCTCGACCGCCAGCTTCGCGACGCGAACGGTGTCCTTGCAGTCGTACAGCCAGCCCTTCGGGCAGGGGCAGTGGATGTGGACGAACGCCGGGCCCTTGTAGTTCAGGCCCTTGCGGCACTTGTTGATCAGGTCGACCGGGTAACCGACCGACGCCGTCGCGACATAGTGCAGCGCGGGATGGCCGCCGATGAAGAGCTGCGGCGGGTCTTTCGGGAACAGCTTCTTGCCTTCGGGGATCATCTTCCCGGGAGGCGTGAAGGTGGTCTTGCCGCCGTACGGGGTCATCGGAGAGGTCTGGATGCCCGTGTTGGCGTAGGACTCGTTGTCATACATGACGAAGAGGACGTCGTGACCGCGGTACATCATGGCGGAAGCCGCCTGAAGACCGATGTCGATCGCGCCGCCGTCGCCGGCCATGACGACGATGTTCGGCAGGGGGCCCTTGTACTTGCCCTTGCGGATCAGGACGTTGTACGCCGCCTCGATACCGGAGGCGACGGCGCCGCCGTTCGTGATCTGGCAGTGCGTCCAGGCATAGGCGAACGGGGTGCACATATAGGAGCAGTTCGCCACGTACATGCAGCCCGTCGGGCCGAGGAAGATCGAGTTCTGGCCGGCGGCCTTGGAGACCAGCTTGTAGCAGAGAGCCGGGCCGCAGCCCGCGCAGGTCCGGTGACCAGGAACGTAATACTCCTTCTGGTCGACACCGCGGAGGTTCTTGATCAGTTCCATTTCCTGAGTCGGAATTTGTGCCATTTTATATCACTCCTTTATTCGTATCCGCAGAGTTGATTACTTAGATCCCGTTGTCGAAGCCGACCCAGTACACGTACTGATCGACCTTGCCCTGCTTCGCGTTCTTCTCGAGGATCTTCGCCATGTTGTAGAACTCCTCGAGGGAGATGACTTCGCCGCCCAGACCGGCCATGAACGAGCAGCAGGCCGGCTGCTTCGGAGAGTCATACAGGGAGGCGCGGACTTCGTGCTGCAGCTCGCCGCCCTTCATCGCGCCGCCGTAGCAGGTCTGCGACTCGACAACGCCGACGGCCTTGAACTTCGAGAGAACTTCGCAGATCTGAGCGGTCGGCCAGGGACGGACGAAGCGGAGCTTCACCATACCGACCTTCGCGCCCTTCTTGCGGAGGTGGTCCACCGCGAACCGGGCGGTGCGGCAGTGGGCGCCCTGGAGGAAGAACACGTAGTCGGCGCCGTCGGTCTTGTACTCTTCGAGCCACACCGGGTAGTCACGACCCATCTGCTTGTTGTAGTCGGCAATGGCCTGCTCGATGACTTTCGGGGTGTTCAGGAACGCCTGCGCTCTCTGCAGGTCGATCGCCGGCCCCTGGTCCGGGAAGATCTGCGGGCCGTGGTTGGTCGGGTTCTGCGGATTCAGGGCGTGGGGGCAGTTGTACGGAGGCAGATATTCATCGACCGCCGCCTGGTCCGGGATGCTGACCTTGCCCGGGATGTGCGACACGAAATAGCCGTCCTGCACCTGCCACTGCGGCAGCATGACCTTCGGGTCTTCGCCGACACGATAGTAGATGATGCAGTTGTCCATGGACTCCTGCGGAGTCTCGGCCCAGCCGAGGATCCACCCCTGGTTGTCGACGGACTTGACGTCGGTGTGCTCGGAACCGAAGTCGCCGGGGGGGTCGTATGCACGGTCTGCGATCGCCATCTGGCACGGATACCGGCCACCGGAGATCGGGGAGTACACTTCCATCGCGTACGCGACGCCGACGCCCGAGGAGCCGGTGTACGCGCGCGCGCCGGCCGCGGACGCGCCCTGGGTCACGGAAACCTGGGCATGCTCGCCTTCGCCGTGGATGAACTCGGCATCCAGCTCGCCGGCCGCCACCATTCTGGACAGCTCCATCATGATGCCGGTGTAGGGACGGATCGGGTACGAGGTGATGACCTCAACTCTCGCCAACTTGGCGCCGTTTGCAGTGGCGGCGCAACCTGCCATGTAAGCTTCTTTCGGCATGTGAATTCTCCTCCTGGGATCTAGTAAGGCTTATCAAGACGGGCGACGCCGCCTTTGAAATTCAGTTCGTTCTCGAGCCGCAGCGCATCGGCGGGGCACTCTTCGACGCAGATTCTGCAGCCTTTGCAGTAGATGGGATCCCACACCATCTTCTCGGACTTCGGATCCAGGTGCCAGCAGCTGTCCGGGCAGAAGATGAAGCAGTTCAGGCAGGTGGTGCACTTCTCGTGATCGATCACCGGGCGCTCGATCCGCCAGTTCCCGGTCTTCATCATCGGCTGCTCGCCAACCGGGGCCGGAACCACAGCGCCGTCGGCGATTTCGAGGTGCTTGGGGATCCGGAACTTCTCGCAATACAGAGGACTCATGTTTTTCTCCTTCCAGGCCTTATAAAGTTTTCACTACGGCGGTCTTGGCGCCTTCCTTCACACCCGCCTTGTTCGCCGCGGAGGCGACGACGTTGTCCAACGGGAACTTGTCGCAAACCTTGGTCGCCGCGCCGCAGAGCGGAGCCGCGATGCCCACGCCGACCGAAACGGCTTCCACGCCGCCTTCCGAACCCATGAAGTCGACGCTCTCGAGGCCCGTGCCGCCCGCGATGCCGGTGGCATCTACGCACACGAAGCTCGACAGGACGTCCTTGTTCGGGATCAGGGCGAGGAGCTCATCCGCCGACCGCTTGGTATTGACGACGAGCGCGGTTCCCTTGGGGGCGCCGCGGAGGATGTCGATGCCCTTGATGATCGTATCGTCCATGACGATGACGAGCTGCGGATGGTCGTTCTCGTAGATGTACCGCATCTCGATCTCTTCGTCGCTGACGCGGACATACTTGCGAAGGGGAACCTGCACGCGGTCCGGAAGGTCCGCGTAGTTGTCCCAGGCCTGCACGAACTTGCCGGTTTTGCCGGCGGCGTTTGCGAGAACCAGCGACAGGTGACGACCCTCCATGTCCTGGATCACGCCACGGCACCAAATCGTTACTTCAAACACATCTGCCATTTTGTCCTTCCTCCTTCGTTTGTCTACGGATTGATACGAACTTCACGGCTACTTCCGGGTTCACCTCCTTTCCTGTCGGCCTCTGCTCAACTCCTCTTTCTTCCTGCCGCGCTTTCTCTCCATCACTTCGAACAGGCTGCTCTCTATGTCCGACACATGCTCGCGCATGAGATTCGCCGCGCCTTCCGCGTCCCGCGCCTTGATGGCCTCGAGCATCTGGCGGTGGCGCTGGATCGATTTCTCGGGCCGCCCTTCGACCTGCAGGTAATTGTCCCGGCTTTCGACCAGCAGGCTCATGCTGTGGTCGACGATGCTGAGAAGGAACCGGTTCCTCGCCGCGCTCGCCAGCAGGTAATGGAAGTTCCTGTCGTTCTCGATCCCGGAGCTGCCTTCGGAGATCGCCCGCTCCTGGAGCGCCAGCGTCCTTTCCATCAGGTCGATCTCTTCCTCGGTCGCCCGCTCCGCCGCGAGGTAGGCGAGCTGCGACTCGATCAGGCGGCGCATCTCGAAGAGCTCCCTCTGGCCGTCCTTTTCGGAGGAGATGACGGAGGCCAGCGGGTTGACGAGCGATTCGAGCGGGGTCTTCGCGATGTACGTGCCGTTGCCCTGCCGGCTTTCGAGAAGCCCCTGGCTCTCGAGGGACCGGATGGCCTCGCGGACGGAAGACCGGCTCACGCGGAAAACCTCCGCGAGCTCCCGCTCCACGGGAAGCTGATCGCCGCACTTGAACCGGCCCTTGTCGATCATGTCCTTGATCTTGGCAACGATTTCCTCGTAGACCCTCGTCTTCTTGACCGGCTTGAAGAGCCTTAACTTCTTCTTCACCCGTGCTCCCCCGAGGACGAAATGGGCCTTACTGCTTCAGCGCACGGGACTTGATCGTCGCGGCCGCGCCCGTCTGGTCGGTCACCTGCTCGAAATGCGCGCTCTGGATCGTCAGGCGGGAGAAGTCGGGCTTTTCCTCCCGGACCAGCGCTTCCTCGACGACCTGCATGACCGCCTTCTTGCACAGCGTCTCGAGATCGGCCCCGGTCCACCCGTCGGTGTTCCCGGCGAGCGCGTCGATGTCGACTTCGGAGCGGAACGGGAGGGTCTGCAGGAACATCTGCAGGATCTCGACGCGCTCCTCCTTCGCGGGAAGCGGGAACTCGATGATCGAGTCGAAGCGGCCCGCCCGGAGGAGGGCCGGCTCCATCAGGTCGATCCGGTTGGTGGCGGCGAGGATCATGACGCCGAGGGAGCTCTGGAGGCTGTCGAGCTCCCGGAAGAGCTGGCTGACGATCCGCTGGGAGATCTGGCCGGAATCCTCCGCCGTCCGGGCCGGAGCCATGGCCTCTATCTCGTCGAAGAAGAGGATGCAGGGCGACGCCTGCTTGGCGCGCTTGAACACCTCCCGCAGCCCCTTTTCCGATTCCCCGACCCACTTCGACAGCAGGGTGGGGGGATCGACGGTGAAGAGCGTCATCCCCATCTCGCCGGCGATGGCCTTCGCCATGAGGGTCTTGCCGGTCCCGGACGGGCCGGAGAAGATCACGCCGCGGGGCGGGTTCAGGCGGGATTCCGCGAACAGCGCCTGGCCCCGCAGCGGCAGCCGCATCATGGACAGCAGGTTCTTCTTGATCTGGTGCAGCCCGCCGACGTCCTTGAAGAAGACGTTGGGCCGCTCGCTCATGAACTCGCGCGTCGAGGTGGGCTCGACCTCCTTGTAGGCGGTCATGAAGTCCTCGTTGGTCACCTTGACCTGCTCCTTGCTGTCCAACGTGGGCTTCTGGTCCACTTCGAACTTGACCGAGGGCATGAGGCGGCGCAGCGCCGCCATGCCGGCTTCCGTGCAGAGGGCGGAGATGTCGGCGCCGACGTAGCCGTGGGTGATCTCGGCCAGGCGCTCCAGGTCGACGTCGTCCGCCAGCGGCATCTTGCGGGAGTGGATCTTCAGGATCTGGAGGCGCTCATGCCGCTTCGGAACGCCGATGGTGATCTCGCGGTCGAACCGGCCGGGGCGCCGGAGGGCGAAGTCGACGAGCTCCGGCATGTTGGTCGCGCCGATGATGACGATCTCGCCGCGGGAGACCAGGCCGTCCATCAGCGCCAGGAGCTGCGCGACCACGCGCTTTTCCACGTCGCCGACGACGGTGGCGCGCTTCGGGGCGAGGGCGTCCATCTCGTCGAAGAAGATGATGGCGGGGGCGTTCTTCCGGGCTTCCTCGAAGACCGCCCGGAGCTTGGCCTCGCTCTCCCCGTAGAACTTGTGGATGAGTTCGGGGCCGTTCACGTGGAGGAAGTGGGCCCGCACCTCGTTGGAGATGGCGCGCGCGATGAGGGTCTTGCCGGTTCCCGGGGGCCCCGAGAGGAGCACTCCCTTGGGAGGGTCGATCCCGAGCTGGGCGAACAGCTCGGGGAACTTCAGCGGCAGCTCGATCATCTCGCGGACGTGTCCGAGCTCCTTCTCGAGGCCGCCGATGTCCTCGTAAGAGGTCCGCGTCGCCTTCTCGGAGGCGAAATCGGTGCCGCGGAAGGTGATGTCCGTGTGCGCGGTGACCCGCAGGGCGCCGCGGGGGCTGGCGCCCTCGACCATGTAGAACACCGGCCGGGTGCCGAACATGGTGATCTGGATCCGGTCGCCCATGGTGACGTGGAGGCCGGAAATGAGGTGCCGGATATGGGGGATCTCCTGGTCTTTCGGAAGCGGGCTGCGGACATCGACCGGCGCCAGGATGATGCTGTCGGCCTGCTTGTAGGGGACCTTCTGGACGGTGCATTCCTCGTCTACCGAGACCTGCGCGTTGTCGCGCGTGATGCCGTCCATCAGGACGAGCCCCTGGCCGCAGAAATGCTGGGGAGCGTGCGCAGCGCGGGCCACCGTGGCGCGGCGGCCGGTGATCAGGAGGCAGTCGCCGGGGATCGCGTGCATGCGGTCCAGATCTTCCGGATCCAGGCGCGCAAGCCCCTTCCCTTCATCCTCGATAAATGCCTTGGTGACTTTCAGTGAAAAATCGTCTTTGGATTTCGGCACCGTTCGTCGCCTCGACGTGGGATGTATGATGCGGCGAATCTGTATACTGAATACAAACAGATGGTCCGACCAAAATATTATTGGACCGGCCCCCCCGTGTCAAGGGAAAACTGGCGGAGAGGGGAATAAGCAACGGTTCCGATTAGTTACGTATTCCCGCCGCTTACGCTTCCCTGCCCCCCCGGCGGCGCTTTTCGCGTTCCCGCCGGGAGGGTTAGGGGATATTTTCGCGATTTGAGGGAATATTCGCCTGCGTTTTCAGCTCGGTCCGCCGCAATGGTGCACGAGGACGGGGACCTTCGACTGCGCGATGATCTTGGTGGCCAGCGTCCCGAACAGCGAGCCGAACAGGCCGGAGTTGCCGTGGGTCGAGATGAAGATCAGGTCGCACTTCTTCTCGGAGGCGACCTTCAGGATTCCGTCCACGGGGTTCTCTCCGGGGAGGTGGGCCAGTTCGCAGGGCACGCCGATGCTGTCGCACATCTTCTTCGCCACGGAGAGGGCCGCGCCCGCCTCTTCCTTCTTCGTCTCGTCCGCGCCCAACATGGCTTCCTTCGCACGGGCGGCGTCGGAGGCGCTGGCCAGCTCCTTCACGTCGTACAGCTTCAGGATATCCTGCGAGGAGAGCTTCCCCGTCACGCAGACCGCCGTCACCTTCGCGCCCATCCCCTTGGCGAGCTGCACGCCGTGACAGACGCCGAACCGGCACTTGCCCAAACCATCCGTTGGCAGCAGGACATTCTTGTACATTCCGCCCTCCTTGTTATTTGCCGGGCGTTCCCCGGACAACGGACAATATTATTCGGTTCGAAGCCCCCGGCCTGTCAAGCGATATCGCCCCGGGCGCCCGCGCGGGCAGGAAAAAAGGGGCGCGGGCCGAAGCCGCCCGCAGCCCCTCCGATAGGCATGGTCGGGATGACTGGATTTGAACCAGCGACCCCCTGGTCCCGAACCAGGTGCTCTACCAGGCTGAGCCACATCCCGACGCGAAAGACGATTATCCTACCAACGGCCCCGCCGGGTCGTCAATAGGGAGATTGCCCTCCTCCACCCCCATTAAAACCCCATCGGCTCGCCGCACAGGAGCACGGTGATGTCCGAAAGCGGCGGCTTCCGTTCGATGATGGAATAGACGCGGCAGATGCGCTGGGGGGAGTCGCAGTCGCTGCAAAAGCCGGTGGAAGCGCAGGGCGTGGAAAGCTGCAGGCGCCTTGCGTTCCGGGGGGCCGCCGTCGACTTGATCCGCCGCATCCCCTCCGGCACGTCGGCCACGACCTTGTTCGCCCCCGCGACCACGACGATCTTCTTCGGCCCGAAGGTCATCGCGTTCGTCCGGTTCCCGTTCATGTCCATGTTGACGAGGCAGCCGTCCAGCGTGACCGCGTTGGTCCCCGTCAGGAAGAGGTCGCAGGTGAGCTGCGCCATGCGGGTGGCGGCCTTCTCCCCGGCGGGGACGCGGCCGTGGTCCAGCAGCCGCTTTCCCTTCCCCTCGAGGGCCTCGTGGATCCCCAGCTCCGCGACGGTCATCGAGCCGCCGAAGCCGATGGTGAGCGCCGTCCCGCACTCCTGCAGCACGCGGGACCGGACGGCCTCCCGGTCGGGGAGGAACAGCGCGTCGAACCCGTTCTTCCGCAGAGCGTCCACGCAGCGCTTTCCCCGCTGCGCGAGATGCCACAAACCCACCTCCAGCCGGTCCACGTCGCCTCCTTCCCGGGGATCGGCCTTCACGCCTTCAGGCCGACCGCCGCACGGATGTTCCGGCGCATGCGCCCGATCGTCTCGCCGTAGTCCGGCGTGCCGAAGATCCCCGAGCCCGAGACGATCACGTTCGCGCCCGCGGCCGCCACTTCGCCGATATTGTCCGCCTTGATCCCCCCGTCCACCTGGATGTCCACGTCCGGCTTCGCGCGAAGGAGCTGAGACCGGAGCTGCCCGATCTTCCCCAGCGATGCGGGCAGGAAGGCCTGCCCCCCGAAGCCGGGGTTCACGCTCATGAGAAGAACCATGTCCACATCCTGCAGGACCCACTCGATCGCGGACAGCGGCGTGGACGGATTGAGCGCCACCCCCGCTTTCTTCCCCAGCTCCCGGATCCGGGCGAGCGCCCTCTGGAGATGCGGGGTCGCCTCCGCGTGGATCGTGACGATGTCGGCGCCCGCCTCCACGAAGGATTCGATGTACCGTTCGGGCTCCACGATCATCAGGTGGACATCCAGCGGGACCTTGGCGAGCTTCCTCATCGCCGCGACCACGAATGAGCCGATCGTGATGTTGGGGACGAACCGTCCGTCCATGACATCCACGTGGAGCATGTCGGCGCCCGCCTTCTCGATGTCCCGGATCTCCTCGGCGAGCCGGCCGAAGTCGGCGGACAGCAGCGACGGCGCAATGTAATATTCCATGGCGCTCCCCGTACCTTTCACTTTTCCCTTTCCGGGTATCGTAACATCAAAACAGGGACGTCAGAACCGGGACGTTCCTG
>JBFLWB010000049.1 GCA_040758155.1 Thermodesulfobacteriota bacterium | reverse complement strand
AGATCCCGATCTCCACGGTTTCCATGCCGGAAAGTATGGGGGCCCCGACGCACTCCTCGGTGATGCCCATGCCGACGAGCATATCGCGCTGGCCTTCCGCCGTGGCGCCTCCGTGGCTTCCCATGGCCGGGAAAAGGAAGGGCTCGCCGCCGACCCGCCGGATCTCGGCCGCCACGGCCTTCAGCATCAGCGGCAGCGAGGTGATGCCCCGGCTCCCGGCCGTGATCCCGATCCGGTGGCCCGGCTTCACCTTCGCCAGGGCGCCGCTTTCCCGCAGTTTCCGGGTCAGCTCGCCCTCGACGTCGGCGACCCTCGGCCGATCGAAGACCTGGCGGACCTTGACCATCCGGGGGATCGGTATGCCTTCCAGGAGATCGTCGATCGCGCTCATTCTCCCCTCCCGTCGCGGTGCATATGAAGTGATCCCCCCGGATCCCCGGACGCGTGTTCCGGATCAATGCCGGATGGCCACCCGCAGCGCGTCCGCGCCGGTGGAGGCCATCTGGAAGGCGGCGTGCCAATCCTCGAGCGGGAAGACATGGGTCACCAGATCCTCGGTGCGTACGCGCCCGGTCGCCACCAGATGGATCGCGGTTTTCCAGTCGTAGGGGATCTGGGAGATCTCTCCGCGGATATCGATCTCCTTCACGATCACTTTGTAGGTGTCCACGGGTGCGACGATCCCTCCCCGGATGCCCCCGCCGGCCCACAGGACCCGGCCGCCCTTCCGCACGATGTCGAGCGACTCGTCGATGGGCTCCACCGAGCCGGTGTTTTCGATGACCACGTCGACCCCGATGCCGCCGGTCAGTTCGGCGACCCGTTTCCGGATGTCTTCCCTCTCCACGTTGACCACGTGGTCGGCGCCGAGCTTCCTGGCGACCTGCAGGCGGAAGGCGGCGTCGCGGTCGAGGCCGGACATGAGGATCGGCCCGGCGCCGATGGCCTTGCATACCTGCGCAAGCAGGATGCCCCGGGCGCCCGGTCCGAGGATCGCGACCGATTCCCCCGCCTTGACGCCCATCCGGGTGATCACGGTGTGCACGGACCCCGCGACCGGCTCGAGCAGCACGGCCGCCTTCGGGCCGATGGAATCCGGCAGGACGTGCAGCTGCCATTCCGGCCAGACGGTGTATCTCGCGAAACCGCCCCCGGTGACGAAATGCGCCCTTCCCTCCATCGGGGCCAGCGTGTTGCAGATGTTGAACCGGCCCTCCAGGCAGGCCGGGCAGCGCCCGCAGTACATGGTGACGATCTCGTGCACGACCCGCTGGCCGGGCTTCACCGTGACGACATCCCTGCCGACCGCCTTCACCACGCTGACGATCTCGTGTCCGGCGACCACCTTGCGGGATACGTTCTTGACGCCCGTCCTGTCGGCGGCGCCCCACTTGTGGACATCGCTGCCGCAGATGCCGCAGTACTCCACCTCGCACAGGACGTCGTGCGGGGCGTACCGGTTCTTCCCGAGTTCCGGGACCGGCACGTCCTCCAGCACGTGCTCGCCGCTGGGATAGGACACCAGTCCCTTCATTTCCGCCATCGATGCCTCCTTTTCCAGGCTCAAGCCGTAAATGCGACGATTCCCGAGGTCATTTCCCGCTACGCGCCATCGTCGCCGCCGCCCGGATCGCCGCCGTCATGCTGCGGCAGTCCGCCGTCCCTTTCCCCGCGATGTCGAAGGCGGTCCCGTGGTCCACCGACGTCCGGACGAACGGCAGCCCCACCGTGACGTTCACGCCTTCCTCGAAACCCCGCAGCTTGAGCGGGATGTGCCCCTGGTCGTGGTACATGACGACCACGATGTCGAACTCGCGCCGCCGCGCGGCGCGGAAGAACACGGTGTCCGGGGGAACCGGGCCGGTTGCGTCGATCCCGCGCGCCTTCGCCTGTTCGATCGCCGGAAGGATCTCCTCGGCATCCTCTGTCCCGAAAAGGCCCCCTTCCCCGGCATGGGGGTTGAGCCCCGCCACCGCGATCCTCGGCGAGGCGATCCCGAACCGCTTCAAAGCCTCGTCCGCCAGCGCGATCACCCGGAGGATCCGCTCCTTCTTCACGAGGTCGCAAGCCTTCCGGACGGAGACGTGCGTGGACACATGGATGACCTTCAGCTCCTTCGAAAGCAGCAGCATGGAGAAATCCCGGGTCCCGGACAGGCTCGCCAGGATCTCGGTGTGCCCGGGAAAGGAGCAGCCGCCTGCCTTCAACGCCTCCTTGTTCAGCGGAGCCGTCGTGACGGCGTCCAGCTCCCCGTCCATGGCCAGCCGCACCGCCTTCTCGACGTATTCGTAGGCGGCGCGCCCCGCGCGCGCGTCCACCTGCGCGAACGGAAGGTCGGGCGGCAGGTTCTTGAGGTCGAGCACGTCCAGCGTCCCGTAGACGAAATGCGCCTCCCGGGCGTTTCCGATCCCCCGGACCGTCAGCGGGGCCTTGACGACCGCCGCCGCCCTCTCCATGATGCCCCGGTCCCCGATGATCAGCGGGCGGCAGAGGTCGCAGCTCTTCTTCACCATCAGCGCCTTCACGATCACCTCCGGGCCGATCCCGGCGGCGTCCCCCATGGTGATCCCGACGACCGGCCTGCGGTCCCCCCGGCGCTTCATCTCCCGGCCCCTTCCAGCCGTTCCCGTTTCAGGCAATCCACCGCCTTGCACAGCGCGTCCTCCGCGCCGAAGGCGCCCGCCTTCGTCACCACCCGCAGCCCGTCGCACGGCCCGCCTTTCAGCCGCCCCGCCGGAATGCCCGGCGCGACCTCCTCGACGACGTGGAAGCCGGTGGCGGAAAGCCGGCTGCAGGCGCTTAGGGCGATGTCCCCACCGGTCAGCACCAGCCCTTTCAGGTCGACGCCCGCGACGATCTCCCGGCAGAGGACGCCGAGGGCGGAGGCGATCTCCTCCGCGGTCCGCTGGATGGAAAGCCCCCGGGCCGCAGCCGCGTTCAGCGTCCTGTCCACGGCCGCCCGCGTGTACCCGGTGGAGACGACGATGTCCTGCCCCGCCTCCGCCGCCTCCAGCGCGGCGTCCGAGCACCTGCGGATTTCCGCCGGAGCGGTCACCGGCGACAGGACCTTGCACGCGTCCATCTCGATGAGCCGGACCCCGGACCGCTTCTCGAGCATCGCGAGCTGCGCCCGCGTGACGTTGGAGACGCTCCCCGCGAAGACGGCCACCGTGCGCTTCCCGGCCGCGCCGTTCCGGTCCGATCCTCTTCCCCCCTGCGCCGCCGCCAGCCCCAGCGCCTGCGGCAGGCACTCCGCCAGCCCCGCGGAGCCGACCCACAGGACCGGCCTCCGGAGGCCGATCGCCGCGTCCGCGTGCATCCTCAGGTGCCTGTCCTCCCACGCGTCGCAGACGATGACCCGATCGCCTTCGGCGATGAGCTCCTCCATCGCGGCGCGGATCCCCTCCGTGCCGGCGTTGACGCTCTTGATCCCCACGAGACCCACGCTGCGCGCGGTCTGCTTCCCGAGCAGCGTCGGGACGTGGGATTCCGTGATCGGACACTTGGGATCCATCGAGATCTCGGTCGTCTCGATCGGGGCGCCCTGGAGGAAATGGTACCCGGCCACGGTGATGCGGCCGTTCTTCGGGAACGCGGGGGCCACGATCGCGACCTCCTGGCCGCAGGTGTCCATGATCGCGTCGATCTCCCGCCCGATGTTCCCACGAAGGGTGGAATCGATCTTCTTGAAGACCACCCGGAAATCCCTGCTCCGGATCCGCCGGGCCGCGCGGGCGACGTTTTCGTACGCCTCGTCCGGCGGCAGCGCCCTGCTCTGGCTGTCCAGGACGACCACGTCCTCCTCGAGCGCTCCGGAGGAGGGGTCGCCCCCCATCAGGACGACGGTCTTCAGCCCCTGCTTGGCGAACTGCACGCCGGTGTCGTTGGCGCCGGTCAGGTCGTCGGCGATCACCGCGATGCGCTTGTCGGTCTCCGGCACGATTCCCATAGGAGTACCGGTGATGGAGCAAGCGCCGTGCCTCTTTCGGGGAGCGGGCCCGCCGGCGTTATTTTCCAGAAGAAACGAGGAGTTGCGGCAGAAACCTGCCGGCAGGAAAGAATCCCTCGAAAGGAAAGGAGAAAAAGTGGCGCATAATGGGTCGGCACCAGCTCAAATTGATCCACCCTGGAGCTTCCGACGGAGGGTGGAGCGGTGGATCCCCAGACGCCTGGCGGCCCGCGTCTTGTTCCGGTTCTCCTCCTCCAGGACGGCGGCGATGGCGTCGGCCTCGATGTCCGCGAGCCGGTCCGCGCGCGCTCCGCCGGCCCGGTCCTCCGGCCCCCGTTCCGACCGCAGCTCCCGAAGCATCTCCTCGACCATCTCCCGGTCGATCGCATCGCCGTCGCTCAATATCAGGAGCTGCTGGATCGCGTGCTCGAGCTCCCGCACGTTGCCGGGCCAGTCGTATCCCTCCAGCGGCCGGAGGTTCCGGATCTCCACGCGACGAGCCTTCCGGTGCGCGGGACCGTGTTTCGACAGGAAGAATTCCGCCAGCGGCAGGATGTCCTCCTTCCGCTCCCGCAACGGAGGCACGTGCAGCTTCAGCACGGCCAGGCGGTAGTACAGGTCCTTCCGGAACATCTCGTTCTTCAGGAGCGCGTGGAACCGGTGGTTCGTCGCGGCGACGATCCGGACGTCGACCGGCAGGATCCGGTCCCCGCCCACCCGCCGGACCTCCCGCTCCTGCACCACGCGGAGCAGCTCGGCCTGCAGCTTCAGCGGCATCTCGCCGATCTCGTCCAGGAAGATGGTCCCTCCGTGCGCCAGCTCGAAGAGCCCTTGCTTGCCCCCCTTCTTCGCCCCCGTGAAGGCCCCTTCCTCGTACCCGAACAGCTCGCTCTCCAGCAGGCTCTCCGGCAGGGCGGCGCAATTCACCGCCACGAACGGCCCCTTCGCCCGCCGGCTCAGGTTGTGGATGCTCTGGGCCAGCATCTCCTTGCCGGTGCCGGACTCGCCGCCGATCAGCACCGACGCGTCGACCGCGGCGAACTTCCGGACCCGCTCCTTGAGGTGCGACATCGAGGGGCTGCGCCCGACCAGGTCGTCCAGCGTCGTTTTCGCCACGAAACCCTTTGTGTGCATCTTCTGCCGGACGATCTGCTCGAGCCGCTGGAGGTCCGTGACGTCGGTGAAGTTGGCGATGGCGGCGACGGGGCTCTCCTTCACCTTCACGGCCAGCCGCTGGGTCACGATCGTCTTGTCCCGGACGCGCTGCAGGGCGCCGTATTCCGACCGCCCCTCCTTCAGCACCCTCGGCAGCTCCGTGTTCGGGAGAATCGACCGGACGGAGGCCCCGATGGCGTCCGGCGCCTTTACGCCGAAGATCCGCTCCGCCGCCGGGTTGAAAAGGGTGATCCGCTCTTCCCGGTCGATCGCCAGGATCCCGTCGTGGGAGTTTTCGACCACCACCCGGAGCACCTCCGAGCGCTCCCGCTCCCGGACCCGGACCTCGGCGATCTTCCGCGCCTCCTCGATCGCCTTCGCGACGGCCTCCTTCCCCGAGACGACCAGCATCCCCCCGATCCCGAGCTTCGACGCCGTCTTGACGGAGACGGCATCGCCGAGGATCATGCCGACCCCCGAGCGGGCCGCCTCCCGGATCTTCTCCCGGGCGTCCTCCATCGACTCCACGACGATCTGGCGGATCTTCATCCCGAGGATGTTCCCCAGGCTTTCGCAGCCGTAGACGACGTTGCGGAAACCCGTGATGCCGATGACGCCCTGGTATTCCCGCAACCGGTACAGGCAGCGCAGGATGTCGTACGGCGACACCTCGATCTCGACGACCGGGACGTTCAGCGTCCGCCCGATCAGGAGCGCCGTCCCGCCCCGGCTGACGATCACTTCCGCGCCGCCGTTCACCGCCCGCTTCGCCGCCCGGATCCCTTCGGCAAGGTCTCCCTCGTCGACGAGGACGTCGATCCCCAGCTCCTCGACCGCCGCCTCGGCTTCCCCTTTCAGGTCCGCGTAGGGCGCGATGACGGCGATCCTGCCTATCATCACCTCTCCTCCTCCGGTCCCCGCAGCTTCCGCACCGCGGAAGGCCCCTTGCCCGCGTCCTCGACGTCGTAGCCCAGCGCCCGGATCCTGGCCCGGACCGCGTCCGCGGACGCATAGTCGCGCGCGCGCCGCAGGGCGTCCCGATCCTTCGCCAGCTCCTCGACCTCGGCGGGGATCCCGCCCGCCTCCCGGCCCGCCCCGGCTTCCGGCAGCAATCCTACACCCAGGACCCGGTCCCAGTCCTCCGCCAGGGCGCGGATCGGCGCTCCCGCGACGCCGGAACGGGCGGCGTCGTGGACCACCGAAAGGGCGCGCGGGAGGTTCAGGTCGTCCGAGAGGGCGGCGCGGAACCGGTCCCGGAGGCCCGAAACGGCGTCCTCCCCCGCCGGCTCCTTCTCCGCCGCCTTCCGGAAGGCGTCCCGCAGCCGCGCGAGCGCGCGGGCGGCCGCCGCCTGCCCCTCCCAGGTGAAATTCATCGGGGTGCCGTAATGGAGCGTCAGGCAATAGTAGCGGAACTCCGCCGGGGAGACTCCATTTCCGCCTCCCGGGGGGCCTTTTTCGAGGTCGTCGAGGGTGTACTCGTTGCCGGCCGACTTGGACATCTTCTTCCCCTCGACGAGCAGGTGGGCGGCGTGCAGCCAGACGGCCGCGAAACGCTTCCCCGTGGCGGTCCGGGCGAGCGCCCGGGAATTCTCGTGATGAGGGAACCGCAGGTCCACGCCGCCGACATGCAGGTCGAACTCGGGGCCCAGGTGCTTCAGCGCCATCGCCGCGCACTCCGAGTGCCAGCCGGGCCACCCCATACCCCACGGGCTGTCCCATTGATACTCCCGGCCGGGCTCGGCCGGCAGCCAGAGGACGAAGTCCTCCGGACGCTTCTTGTGCAGGTGCCCCTCCGGATCCGTCCGCTCCGCGGGTGCCCCTTCGCCCAGCGACGCCCCCGAAAGGGCACCGTACTCCGGCGCCTTCGTGACGTCGAAGTAGATGTAGCCGTCCTTCCCGTAGACGGCGCCCTTCTCCTCGACGGCCCGGACCAGGGATATCATCTCGGCGACGTGCCCGGAGGCGCGGGGGTAGACGTCCGCCGGCAGGAACGCCATCCTGCGGCAGTCGCGGAAATACGCCTCCGTGAAGAAGGCGGCGATCTCCCGCGCCGTCTTGCCGGCCGCCCGCGCCGCGGCGATCACCTTGTCCTGCCCCTCCTCGAGCCGCTCCTGGTGCATGTGCCCCATGTCGGTGATGTTCTGGACGGTGTAGGTGCCGTAGCCCAAGGAGCGCAGCGTCCGGACGAGAAGGTCGGTCAGGAGGTAGGTGCGAAGGTTTCCGATGTGGGCGTAACGGTAGACGGTGGGGCCGCAGGTGTAGATCGTGACCCGGGCGGGGTCCGCGGGGACGAAAAGGACCTTCCCGCGGGTGACGCTGTCGCGAAGGCGCAATTCCTCTCGCCGCTCCATGCGGATCACATTTCCCGCAGCGTTTCCTTCTCGATCTCGTCGGTCAGGAGCTTGGCGTGCTTCTTCTCCTCTTCCGCGAGATACAGGAACAGCTCCCGGATCTCCGGCCGGGTCGCGACGGCGGCGTATTCCATGTATCTGCGGTACGCCTCGTTCTCGCGCTCCAACCCTCTCCGGATCGCGTCGATCGGGCTGTCAGCCGGCGTGCTTTTTCGCATAGTCGTCGAGGGCGGTCTTGACCGCCTGCTCCGCCATCACGGAGCAATGGATTTTCACCGCCGGAAGGCCGTCGAGGGCGTCGGCGACCTGCTGGTTCGAGATCGCGCGCGCCTCGTCGACCGTCTTCCCCTTGATCATCTCGGTGAGCATCGAGCTGGACGCGATCGCGGCGCCGCACCCGAAGGTCCGGAACTTCGCGTCGACGACCTTGTTGTCCTCGATCTTCAGGTAGAGCCGCATCATGTCGCCGCAGGCGGGATTGCCGACCTCGCCGACGCCGTCCGCGCCCTCGATCTCCCCCACGTTCCTCGGGTTCATGAAATGGTCCATCACTTTCGCGCTGTAGGGACCGACCGTCATATCGGTTCATCCTCCCTGTTTCATTTGTTTCTGGTAGTCGAGATACGTGGGGGACATCTCCCGGAGCCGCTCCACGATGGGAGGAAGCTCCTCCAGGGTCCGCCGGACCTCCTCCTCCGTGTTCCCCTTCCCGAGGCTGAATGTGATCGAGCCGGTGCAGATGTCGCTCGGGACGCCGATGGCGCGCAGCACCGGGGATGCGACGAGGTCCTCCTCGTCCTCCCCGCGGAGGTTCGAGCTGCAGGCGGAGCCCGAAGCGGCCATGATCCCCTTCACGTTCAGGAACAGCAGGAGCGACTCCCCCTCGGCGTGCTCCACCCAGAAGGAGACATGTCCCGGAAGGCGCAGGGTCGGGTGGCCGGTGAAGTGCAGGAGCGGAATCGCGGCCAGGCCGTCCCGGAGCGTCTGTCCGAGGGCGCGAAGGCGCCGCTCCCAGGTTTCCATTTCCTTCGAGGCGATGGAAGCCGCAGCGCCCATCCCCACGATCCCCGGAACGTTCTCCGTCCCGGCCCGGTACCCCATCTCCTGGAATCCGCCGAAGGAGCGGGCGGCCACCCGCGCGCCGCTGCGGACGTACAACGCGCCGGCGCCCTTGGGGCCGTAGAAATTGTGCGCCGACAGGGTGACGAAGTCCGCGGGGATCGCCCGGACGTCGCAGGGGATGTGCCCCGCGGAGGCGGCGGCGTCGACGTGGAACGGGACCCCGCGCTCGCGGGCGATCCGGCCGATCTCCTGCACGGGCTGGATCGTCCCGATCTCGGCGTTGGCCTGCATCACCGACAGGAGCCCGGTGTCCGGCCGCAGCGCCTTGCGGACGTCGCCGGGGTCCACCAGCCCGTTCCGGTCCACCGGGAGCAGCGTCACCTCGCATCCCGCATT
>JBFLWB010000048.1 GCA_040758155.1 Thermodesulfobacteriota bacterium | reverse complement strand
TTCGGATGTGCCCGAGACGATCAAACTCAAGGAAAGCGAGCTTCAGGCTGAAGAGCGCCGGGTCGCCAACTTCATCGAATTCGTCGCCGAGGGTCGTGGAAGCAAGGCTATCGCCGGGGCCTTGACGATTTCCGAGCAGAAGGTTCAGGAATTGGCGGTAGAACTGGAAATGCTGCGCCAGAGCAGGGACCGGGTCTTCAAGGCCCCTCCCCTTCCGTGGATCGAGGAGCGGGTCGCCACCATCCAGGAGGTCCTGGAGCGACGGACCGAGAAGTCGGCCCTGCTTTTGAGGAAACTTCTGGGAAAGATCCGGCTGGAACCGGTTAAGCCCGAGGTTGGACGACCGTACCTTCGGGCAAGGTCGCAACTGCAAACTCTGGCTTTATTGGAGATCGAACCTGAGGCAAAGGAAGGCGAGCGAGGCCTGACGGCCCCGGACGCCGGTTCGACTGCTTTGCGTTGGTGGAGGCGGGGGGAGTCGAACCCCCGTCCGAAGATTCTTTACTCCGGGCTGCTACGTGCGTTTCCGGTCATTTGGGTCTCGTCGTCGGGGACCCCGGCCGGCAGGGTTCCCGTCTGACCATCCCGGCTTGAATTTCGCCTTGCGGCCCCCCGGGAGGGAGCTTGGGGCTATCCCGTAAAAGTGACCCCCTACCCTCTATACGGGCATTCGAGGTTCGGAGGCAGGCAGCTTAAGCTGCCTGAGCTAACGGATAGTCGTTGGCGACTATTGAGTTCCCGTTTTTACGAGGTTCAGGGCCTCGGCACGCGACCCGGGAGCATCGACATCCCCGTCGAAACCGTTTCGCCCCCGTTCACTCTTCCCATAATAACAGTTTGGCGGGCCCCTGGGTACGACCCAAGTGACCCGCCAAACTTCTCGGAGGGGGAGAAGAGCATCTCAGCTCTCTTGACATATTGGACACAGGTTCCCCTGAAAAGGTTCCATCCTTTTTAAAAAAAGTTTCCTGTTAGTCCCTGTGGGCGTCCCGCTTCCCCCGTGATCGGGTAGCCCGCTCGATATCCCGCTTCGCGTCCCGTTCGGCGATGTCGTGGCGCTTGTCGTAGAGCTTCTTGCCGCGGGCCAGCCCTACCTCCAGCTTGACATGTGGCCCCTTGAAATACATCTTCAGCGGGATGACGGTGAAGCCGCGCTCCTTGACCTTCCCGTGCAAGTAGTCGATTTCCTTGCGGTTAAGGAGGAGCTTGCGAACCCGCAGCGGGTCGATGAAGCGCTGGTCGCCGTGGGAGTACGGGGTAATGTGGACGTTCTCGACGAACACCTCGCCGTCGCGGAAGGCGGCGAAGCCGTCGGCGATGTTGGCCCGCCCCTCCCGGATCGACTTCACCTCGTAGCCCTGGAGCGCCAGCCCGCACTCGAAGGTCTCGAGGATCTCGTATTCGTGCCGGGCGCGGCGGTTCGTGGCGACCACCTTCACGCCGGGCTTTTCGGTCTTTTCGGCCATCCCCTGCCCGCTTCCTTTTATGCGGCGTCGCCGTGCACGGGGCGTCCGCCGACGACGGTGAGACGCACGTTCGACCGCTGCGTTCCCTCGACCAGCCGGACGAAGATTTCGGCGCCTTCGCCCCCCGGGTCGTCCACGGCGACGAAATCCGCCGGGACGCCCTGAGCCAGCGTTCCTGTGGGGAGCGCCAGCGCGGCGGCCCCGTTGACGGTGAGGGCCCGGAACAGCTCCCGGCACAGCGCTGCGTCGCCCATCTTCCCCCGGTAGAGGGAGCGGGCGCGGCGGGATTCCTCCCAAAGATCGAGGTCCGGCACCGAGCCGAGGCTGTCCGTCCCGAGGGCGAACGGGATGCCGGCGTCGACGAAGTGCGTCACGTCGGGGGCGCCGTTGCCGTGCGCCTCGTTGCTGCGGGGGCACAGGACGAACCGGGCGCCGGCCGCGCGCAGCGCGTCGATCTGCCCCGCCGCAAGGTGGACATTATGCGCCAGCAGCAGCCCCTCGCGCAAAAGGCCCGTGGCGGAAAGATGCCCCGGGATCGACCGGCCGATCCCTCGGAATGAGGAGACGTCCTGCCCCACGAAGGGATAAAGACGCGTGGCGATCTCCCCTCCCCCGCGCGAGAGGAATTCCATTTCCGCTGCCGATTCGGCCAGATGGAGGCACACGGGCAGCTTCTTCCCGGAGGCGAGGGCAGCCAGGGAACGCAGCAGCCCCTCCCCCACCGTGTACAGTGTGTGGGGCGATACGCCGGGGGCGAGCAGCGGATTCACGGCGGAGAGCACTTCGAGCTGACGGATCGACTCGCCGACGGCCTCGAGGACCGCAGGGGCGGCCTCCGGGGCGAATCCGATCCCCTCCGCGAAGACCCGCGCCCGCAGCGGGCAGGAAGAGTAAACGGTCAGGTCCGGCCCGGCGATCTCCCCCGCCGATGTCGTTCCGAAAGAGATCGCCTCCCGCGTGGCCTCCGCGAAGTTCCCGGCGAACGAGGACGGGTACGCCTGCATCCGCCAGACGATCACCTGGAGGAGCCAGTCGACGAAGTTCGGCGGGATCGGCAGCGGCTGCCCTGCCGGGTCGGTGAGCCGCGGGATCTGCAGGTGGGTGTGGGCGTTGACCAGCCCGGGAAGGATCGCCGCGCCCGGAAGCTCCCGCACGGCGAACGAGGACGGGGCCATCCGGAGGATGTCATCCTTCGGGCCGGCCGCAAGGACGATTCCGTTCGCGACGGCGACGGCGCCCGGGGCGAACACGTACTCCGGATCCGCGACCAGCCGCGATGCGACATAGACGGTCCCGTCCGAGGTCTGTCCCGCTTCTGCGGAAGTTCTCACGAACGTCCCGGTTCTGCGGTTTTTACTTTCTGCCGGTTATTCTCGTCCACGTACACCATCGTCGGATGGAACCCCTCCAGCTCATTCTCATTGTAAGCCGCGTAGGAGGCGATGATGACGAGGTCTCCCTTGGAGACCATGCGGGCGGCCGCGCCGTTGAGGCAGATCACGCCCGAGCCCGGCTCCCCGGAGATGACGTAGGTGGAGAACCGGTTGCCGTTGTCGATGTCGTAGATGTGCACCTGCTCATACTCGATCAGGCCGGCGGCATCCATCAGGGAGCGGTCGACGGTGATGCTCCCTTCGTAATGGAGGTTCGCCTCCGTAACCGTAGCGCGGTGGATCTTGCACTTGAGCATCGTCCTCAGCATGGGTCAATCTCCTCTCGGGATGACGGCCCGTTTATTTCCAGCTACGTCCCCAATTTGATGTTATCGATCAGCCTTGCCGGTCCGACTTTCGCCGCCACCAGGATCGTTATTGAATCCACCCGCCCCGACAGGGAGGCCAGGGTATCCGGGTTGCGGCCTTCGGCGTAGTCGAGGGCGGCGCGCGGCTCGGCGGCGATCTCCTCGCGGGCGGCGGCGACGAGCGTCGCGGCGTCGCGCTCGCCGGCGGCGAAGAGCTCCCGGGCGCGGAACAGGCCGCGGGAAAGGCAGCGGGCGGCGATGCGGTCCTCGCCCTTGAGGTAGGCGTTGCGCGAGCTCATCGCCAGGCCGTCGGGCTCGCGGACGATGGGGGCGCCGACGATCTCGATGCCGAAGTCGAGGTTGCGGGCCATGACGCGCAGGACCGTGAGCTGCTGGTAGTCCTTCTCGCCGAAGACCGCGACGTGCGGCCTGGCGGCGGCGAACAGCTTGGCGACGACCGTGGCTACGCCGCGGAAGTGGCCGGGGCGGGAGGCGCCGCACATACCCTGCGAGACGCCGGTCACCTCGACGAAGGTCTGGTAGCCGTCGGGATACATGTCGGCGGCGGACGGCAGGTAGACGGCGGAGACGCCGGCGGCTTCAAGCATCGCCAGGTCGCCCGCCTCGTTGCGCGGGTACTTCTCGTAGTCCTCGCCGGGTCCGAACTGCGCCGGGTTGACGAAGATGGAGGCGACGACGGCGTCGCAGCCGCGGGCGGAGGCGGCATGCACCAGGCTGATGTGCCCCGCGTGCAGGTATCCCATCGTGGGGACCAGCCCGATCCGGGCGCCGGCGGCGCGGCGGGCGTCGGACCAGGCGCGCATCTCGGCGGGGGTGCGCAGAAGTTCCATCAGAAAGAGTGATCGGGGCCCGGGAACGTCCCGTCGCGGACCTCGCGGGCGAAGGCGTTGGCGGCGTCGGCGATCGGCTGGCGCAGCTTCCCGAACTGCTTGACGAACTTCGGCTTGAAATCGGCGTACATCCCGAGGAAGTCCTGCATCACGAGCACCTGGCCGTCGCAGTGGACGCCCGCCCCGATGCCGATGGTGGGGATGGAAAGCGTGGAGGTGATCTCGGAGGCCAGGTCGGCGGGGATCCCTTCGAGCACCACCGAGAAGGCGCCCGCCTCCTGTACGGCCGCGGCGTCGTCGAGCAGCCGCTCCCGCTGCGGGTCGGTCTTCCCCTGCACCTTGTAGCCGCCCATCCGGTGGACCGACTGGGGGGTGAGGCCGATGTGCCCCATGACCGGGATGTCGCAGGAAACGATGGCCCGG
Source organism: Thermodesulfobacteriota bacterium (assembly GCA_040758155.1). Taxonomy (NCBI): domain Bacteria; kingdom Pseudomonadati; phylum Thermodesulfobacteriota; species Thermodesulfobacteriota bacterium. The sequence goes on along the minus strand of JBFLWB010000048.1, from coordinate 8,454 downwards.
ATCGTCGCCTCCATGCTGCGCCCGCCCTCCAGCTTCACGCCTTCCGCCCCCGCCTGGATCAGCCGGCCGGCGTTGCGGATCGCGTCGGGGATGCTCGTCTGGTACGACAGGAACGGCATGTCCGCCACCAGGAGCGTTCGCTTGCGCCCCCGGGCGACGGCCTCCGTGTGCCGGATCATGTCCTCCATCGTCACGTTGAGCGTGTCGGGATACCCGAGGACCACCATGCCCAGCGAGTCGCCGACCAGGATCACGTCCGTGTCCGCTTCGTCGAAGATCTGCGCGAAGAGGGCGTCGTACGCCGTGACCATCACGATCTTTTCCGCGTCGGCCTTCATCGCGCCCATGTCGAGGACGGTGACCTTCCGCATCCTGCTCCCCTTTCGGTCCGCGGGAACCTTGAGGACCGGGCGGCTCCTGAAAAAACGAAAAGCCTCCCGGAAACGCTCCCGGAAGGCCGACCTTGAATAACGCGGTCCGCGGGAACCGGAAAGCGCATACGGCTTTACGCCTTCGGATCCCGCATCGCGAACGACCCCGTCTCGGTCCGGCCTTACCTGGATCCCAGCGGTATGTAGTGCTGCATCCCGCGTTTCACACTCTTGACTTCCCTTACGAGATGTTCAAGGTCGCGGGCACTTTCCACGAAATCGATCTCGCTCGTGTTCACGATCAGCAGCGGGGTTTCATTATAGTGGAAAAAATACTCGTTGTAAGCATCGCTTAACGTCTTCAGGTAATCGAGGGAGACGTTGCGCTCGTAGGCGATCCCGCGCTTGCGGACCCGCGACAGCAGCACCTCGGGGCGCGCCTGGAGGTAGATGACCAGGTCGGGCTTGGCCAGCGTGGGGACGAGCAGCTTGTAGATCGACTCGTACAGCGCGATCTCGTCGTCCTCCAGGTTGATGAGGGCGAAGATCTTGTCCTTGGCGAGGATGTAGTCGCAGACCACCCCTTCCTCGAAGAGGTTCCCCTGCGCCAGCTCCTTCTGCTGGCGGTAGCGGGAGAGCAGGAAGAAGAGCTGGGTCTGGAAGGCGTATTTCTTCGGATTTTCGTAGAACCGTTCGAGGAACGGGTTATGGGCCACCTCTTCCTTGACCAGGCGGGAGCCGAACTTCTGCGCCAGGAGCTTGGCCAGGGAGGATTTCCCCACCCCGATGGGCCCCTCGATCGCGATGTAGCGGGGGGTCTTCTGATCGGTCATTTCCGGTCAATTGTATGCGGGCAAGGACGTTTTTTCCACTACATTCCGGGGGGCGGCGGCAGGCGCCGGGCGAGCGAAAGCCATGACGCCGGGGGAACCCGCTCCGCGCGGGATCCCGGGTCGATCCCCTCGGCCTCGAGCATCCCGCACCACTGCTCCGTCCCGCCGGGAAGGAACAGGACGGGCGCGTTGCGCAGCGTCTTGCGCCGGTGCGCGAACCCCGCGCGGACCACGGTCTGGAGGGCGCGGAGCAGCTCCTCGGGAAACTCCCCGAAGAACCGGATCGTGACCACCGCCGAGTCCACGTCGGGGGCGGGGTGGAAGCAGCTCCGCCGGACCGTGAACTCACTCCGCGTCTCCGAGAGCACCGACAGGTAGACCGACAGGATCCCGTACCCCTTCCCGCCGGGAGGGGCGCAAAGCCGCTCCACCATCTCCTTCTGCAGCATGAGGACCGCACGGGGGAAGATCTCCCGCAGCTCGATCAGCCGCAGCACCGCGGGGGAGGAGATGGAGTACGGCAGGTTCCCCACCGCCGACCCGCCCCTCGGGAAGCGCGCCCGCCATGCGTCCTTCGGCACTTCCAGGAAATCGCCCTCCAGCACCTCCACGGAGGAGCCCTCGAACTCCTTCCGCAGGAACGCCGCGAGCCCGCGGTCCACCTCGACCGCGGTCACCGGGGCGCCGCCCTCCGACAGCGGCCGGGTCAGCGCGCCCAGGCCGGGGCCGATCTCCAGGTACGGCGGGGGGAACGACCTCGCCAGCTCGACGATCTTCCGGACGACGTTGCGGTCGTGGAGGAAGTTCTGTCCGAACGACTTGCGCGGGGAAAGCCCGAGGGCGGCGAGCGTCCTCCCTGGGGACTCAGCGGGAGAAGCGGGAGGCGGCATACGCGTTGAGCTCCGGGCCGGAGAAGAACCCCTCGGACATCCGGCGCTCCCCGAGGAGCGCCACCATGGCCGCGTTGTCGGTGCAGTGCGCCTTGGACGGGAGGAACGCCTCGACGCCCGCCGCCGCGCCGCGCTCGACCGCCAGCGCGCGGAGCCGGGAATTGGCGGAGACGCCGCCCGACAGGACGAGCCGGGGGATCATCTCCCGCCGGCAGGCGTCGAGCGCCTTCACGACGAGGATGTCGACGACGGCTTCCTGGAACGATGCTGCGATGTCCTCGATCCGCGCCGCGCCGCCCGCCGGGGAGGCGAGGAAGGTGCGCAGCGCCGTCTTCAGCCCGGAGAAGGAGAAGTCCGCGGAATCCGCGCCGAGGCGCGCCCGCGGGAACGTGTAGCGGGCCGGGTCCCCCTTCGCCGCGAGGCGGTCGATGACCACCCCGCCGGGGTAGCCCAGCCCCATCATCTTGGCGGCCTTGTCGAACGCCTCCCCCGCCGCGTCGTCGAGCGTCCCCCCGAGCTGCCGCGCCCCGCTCCATCCCGGGACCCGGAACAGGGAGGTGTGGCCGCCGGAGACCAGCAGCGCCACATAGGGGAACGCGACCTGCCTTTCCAGGAAGACGGCGTAGATGTGGCTTTCGAGGTGGTCGGCGCCGTAGATGGGCTTCCTCCAGGCGAAGGAGAGCGATTTCGCGAAGCAGAGCCCCACCAAAAGGGAGCCGATCAGGCCGGGGCCCGAGGTCACGGCGATGCCGTCGATGTCGTCGCGCCCCGAGGCGGCGTCGTCCAGCGCCTTCCGCACGACCGGGACCACCGACCGCAGATGCTCCCGGGAGGCCAGCTCCGGAACCACGCCTCCGTAAAGCCCGTGGATGTCGACCTGCGAGGACACCACGTTGGAAAGGAGGCCGCGGGAGGCGTCGTACACGGCGGCGGCGGTCTCGTCGCAGGAGGATTCGATGCCGAGGATGCGCATTTCCCAACACTACCACGAAATGTTAATTTGAGCGGATGGCCGACTTCGTCTTCTCGATCGCCGGAAGCCGGGAAGTGGTGGCGGCGTTCGCCCTCCTCGGCGCGGCCGCGCTGTTGTACGCCGCGGTGCGGATTTCGCTCTTCGCCTATTCGTCGATTACCGGGGAGGGCGGGAAGGCCCCCTTTATCCTCGAAGCGGCGGACGCCATCTACGACCCGGCAGGCGCCGGGACTCCCCCGGTCTTCCGGAAGGAGGCGCTGGACGTCTTCGGGATCGGCGGCTGCTTCCTCGAGACGCTCACACTACGGGTGACCGCAACCGAGGACACCACTTTCGAAAATATCCGGGTCGAGTTCGCGGAACGGCGGTTCGGGCGGCTCGCACGGGTGCGCCCCGGGGAGTACCGCGTGGAAGGGCTGGCGGAAGCGGGAAGAACGGCGGACGACGTCCGGAGGCCGGATGATTTCCCCGCCTGCGGGGACGGCGCGGGAGCGTTCGAGGGGCGATTCACCCCGCCGTCGCGGCTCCCCGCCGGCGGGACGCTCTGGCTGAGGGTCGGCTACAAGATCGACGTCGCCCGGGAAGGCAGCTGCCTCCTCGTGTTCCGTCAGCTGCGGGAGGGAAAGAGAGAGCGCGCGGCGTCGATCCGGCTCGCGTTCCGGAACCGGGAGCCGATCGACGCGTAAGCTTAGAGAATGTTCGCCGCCAGCTCCGCGAGGGGGGAGCGCTCCCCCTTGACGAGCAGCACGTGCCCCGCGATCGCCTCCCCCTTGAACTTCTCCACGGCGTGGGAGAGGCCGTTGCTCGAGGAATCGACGAAGGGGTTGTCGATCTGGTACGGGTCGCCCGTCAGGACCACCTTGCTGTTCTCCCCCGCGCGGGTGAGGATCGTCTTCACCTCGTGGGGCGACAGGTTCTGCGCCTCGTCCACGATGATGAACTGGTTCGGGATGGATCGGCCGCGGATGTAGGTCAGCGGCTCGATCTCGAGGATCCCGAGGTTCATCAGCTCCTGGTAGCCGCGCACGCCGCCCTGCCGCTTCTTCCGGTTGAATCCGAACAGGTACTCCACGTTGTCGAAGATCGGCTGCATCCAGGGCTTGAGCTTCTCCTCCACGTCGCCGGGGAGGAAGCCCAGGTCCTTGCCCATCGGCAGGACCGGGCGGGAGACGAGCATCCTCTGGTAGACCTCGTCGTCGGAGGTCTTCCGCAATCCCGCCGCGATCGCCAGCAGCGTCTTCCCCGTCCCCGCCTTCCCCGCCAGCGTGACGAGCTTCACCGAGTCGTCGAGCAGGATGTCGAGGGCGAAGGTCTGCTCCTTGTTCCGGGGGCGGACCCCCCAGACGTCCTCCTTCAACTGCGGCAGCAGCCGGATCTTCCGGGAGGCGTAGTCGTGGCGCCCCAGCGCCGATGCGCCCGTTGCGGCGTCGCGGAAAATGACGTATTCGTTGGGGTAGAGCTCCTCCGCTCCGGGAGGCGGCGCGCACGCCCCGGCGGCGTAGAAGGCGTCGATGAACTCCTTCCCGGCCGGCACCTCGCTGATGCCGCGGTACAGCTCGTCGATGTCGACCCGGTCGCTCTCGTAGTCCTCCGCCCGGATGCCGAGGGCGTCGGCCTTGATCCGCAGGTTCGTGTCCTTGGAGATGACGACGACCGGGACTCCGCTTTCCCTTCCGCGCACGGACAGCGCGACGCCCAGGAGCTGGTTGTCCGCGAGCGACCCCCGCAGCTCCGGCGGCAGGAGGTTGACGCCCTCCTCGCCGAACGCGATCCGGAGCATCCCGCCCCCGTCCAGCGGCACGCCTTCGGACAGGTTCCCCTTCACCCGCAGCCGGTCGATGTACTTCGACACGGTCCGGGCGTTGCGGCCCAGCATGTTGAGGTCTTTCTTGAAGTGATCGAGCTCCTCGATCACCACGATGGGGATGAAGATGCGGTTGTCCTCGAACTTGAAGAGGGCGTTCGGATCGTGGAGCAGGACGTTGGTGTCCAGCACGAAGTTCTTGATCACTATTTGATCTCGGTCAGCTTCTTCTTCGCCAGCCCCGCGGCGGTGGATTTCGGGTATTTCGATACGACCAGGTTGAGCAGTATCTTCGCGTTCTTCGCGTCCTTGAGCGCCAGGAACGCCATCCCCTGCTTGTAGACCGCGTCGGGCGCCTTGTCGCCGGCGGGGTACTTGTCGACCACGTCCTGGAAGGAGAGGATCGCGTTCTCGTAGTCCTTCTCCGCGTAGTACGACTCCCCCTTCCAGTAAAGGGCGTTCGGGACGAGCTTGTGGCCGGGATTCTGCGCCACGAATTCCGCCAGCGTCTCCCGCCCCTTCTTCGGGCTGCCTGCCTTCACCTGCCCGACGGCGAACTCGTACATCTCCTCCGGGCTCTTCCACGCGGGCGCCATCGAAGGGGGTGGGGCCGGGGAGGCCGCCGGGACCGCCGCCACGGCGGCCCCGGAAGCCGTCCCCGCTCTTCCTTCGAGGGCGGTCACGCGCTTTTCGATCTCCTGCATCCGCTCGGCGCCCTTCCGGGCCTCCTGGATCGCCTTCTCCTGCTCGGCCTGCCGCGCGGCGACGCGCCGCAGCTCGGCCTGCGTCTCGTCGAGCCGGGAGCTCGCGGCGAGCTGGTCGGACCGCATCCGGTCGGCGTCGGCTCCCATGTCGGCCACGGTCTTCCGCAGCGCCGGGACCTCTCCCTCGGCGGCCGAAGGCGCCGCGGATTGGCTGCCCTTGAGGGTCGCCACTTCCTTCCGCAGGACGCCGACTTCGTCGCTGAGCCGGGCGAACGCGCCGGAATCGGCGAGCGTGCACCCCGTCGATGCGATGGCCAGGGAGCCGAGAAGCAGGAGGGAGATCGCGTTGCGCATGGTCGCCGTCACCTCATTTCACTACGAAGTGGGCGCGACGGTTCTTCGCCCAGGCGTCTTCCGTATGGGCGGGATCGAGGGGGCGCTCCTTCCCGAAGCTGACCGTGGAAACGGCCGCCGCCGGAACGCCGAGCGATACGATGTAGTTCTTCACGGAGGCGGCCCGCCGGTCGCCGAGGGCCATGTTGTATTCCGCCGTGCCTCTCTCGTCGCAATGCCCCTCGACCAGGAGCTTCGCGCCGGGGTTCTTCTTCATGAACGCGGCGACCTCCTGGCTGGTCTTTTTCCCGTCTTCCCGAAGGTCGGACTTGTCGAAATCGAACAGAACGTCGGCAAAGGAGGACGGCTTCTCCTCGGTGACGGCCACGCCGGGCGCGGCCTCGGCCGGCTTCGCCGCCACGACGGTCGGGGCGGGCGCCGGGGCGGGCGCCGCGGGGGCGGCTTCCATCGGAGCGGGGGCGGCGGCCACGGGAGCCCCCGACGCCGCGTCGGACTTCACCGCCTTCTTCGTGCATCCCGTGGCGGCCACGGCCGCGATCAACAGCGCCATGGCGGCCCACTTCCATGAGCTACTACACATAAGGTACCTTGCCTTTCCGGACGGGGTCGGGCGCTTGGAACGGAAACGTCAACGCATGGAGGACCATGCGGGCGATCCCATGTCCCCGAGCCCGGAGACCAGGGTGCGTTCCCGTCGCCCGTCCAATGAGATGATTTTCAGCCCAGAGTAGCCCTTTTTCCGATGGCTGTAAACCAGGTAGCGCCCGTCGGGAGAGAAAGACGGGTCTTCGCAGTCCGCATCGGGCTCGGAAACGACCGTGCGGGTGTCCGAGCCGTCCGGGGCGGACGTGAAGAGCGCGAAACGCCCCCCCGCCCGGGCGGTGTAGGCGATCCGGTCCCCGGCGGGCGACCAGGCGGGGGAGGTGGCGTATCCCCCCTTCGAGATGCGAGTCTCCTCCGCGGAGCCGACGGTCTTCACGTAGATCTGCGGAGAGCCGCCGCGGTCGGAAACGAAGGCGATCCGACGCCCGTCCGGAGAGACCGTCGGCGAGACCTCGATCCCCCAGCCGCCGGCGACCGTCTCCGCGGCGCCGCCGGTCACGCGCACGCGATGGATGTCGGAATTCCCTCCCCTGCTGACCGAGTAGTACAGCCATTCGCCGTCGGGGGAGAACGCCCCGGGCGATTTCGCGTCTCCCGCTCGGACGACCTCTCTCTCCGCGCCGGTATCGAGGTTGCGCAGGTAGATGACGGGCACGCCGGTGCGGAAGGAGGTGAAAGACAGCCAGCGGCCGTTGGGGGACCAGCGGGGAAACAGGTTGTAGCTGCGGTTGTCCGTCACCTTCCGGAGCTCCTTGCCGTCCATCCCGACGACGTAGATCTCCTTCCCCCGGCCGTTGCGCGCCGAGAAGGCGATCTCCGTCCCGAAGACGCCGCGCGCCCCGGTGAAGACGTACAGGATCTCGTTGGCGAACCTGTGGGCGACTTCGGCCGCCTGCCGCGGGCTCCCCGAATAGCGCTTCCCGGCCAGCAGCGTCCCCTGCGTGGCGTCGTAGAGCCGCATCTCGTAGGTGAGCTGGTCTCCCCGCCCCTCCACTTTCCCGATGACGACCGCCTCGGCCCCGATCGTCTTCCAGGAGCCGAAATCGAGCGGCTTCCCCGAGAAATGGGCGGGCCCGACGGCCTCGAGGTGCGATTCCCCGGGCACCAGCTCGAACAGGTCGGTGAGGGCGAGGTCGCTCTCGAGGACCTTCGGCATCTCGCGGGAGAGCGTCGGCGGGCCGGCGACGACGACGAATTTCCCCACGGCCAGCGGCAGCCGCTTCCCGCCGGGGGCGTTGATATCGATGTAGAGGACCGCCGCGGCGGCGGACGGGAGCAGCGCGAGCGCCAGCAGCGCCGCCGTAAACGCTCTCCCCATCGCACGCATCATCTCCCGCCTCCCGCGCCGTGGAACCGGAATCCCACTTCGTAATGGTCCTCGCCGCCGCGCAGCCGCTCCGGGGGAACCGGCAGCGGGCTCGCCTTCCGGATCGCGCGGCGGACGGAGTCATCGAAATAGACATTGCCCGAGCCCTTTTCGATCCGCGCGTCGGAAACCCGGCCGTCCTTCTCGATGACGATCCGCATCTCCACCAGGAGCTTTCCGGCGTCCCGCATCAAGGCCTCGGGCACGGCCCAGCTCTCCCGCACCCGCTCCTCCAGCTTCCGGTAGAACTCGAGAAGCTCCGGCGCGACCCGGACCGTCCCCTGCGACCCGCCGCCGTAATCGCCGACGCCGGCCGCGGCCGCCGGCGGCCGCTCGATCCGGCGCGCGACCCTTCCCCCGACTCCCCGGACGGCGGCGCGCGCCGCCGCCTCGCGCCGGCGCTGCTCGACCGCCTCCCGCACCGACCGGACCGCGTCCGAGCCGGCGCGCGCCTCGCGCATCTCCTTCAGCCGCTCCGCGACGGAGGAGGTATCGGGGGTCGCCGGCTTCTTCTTCGAAGCGGCGTAATCGCCGGGCGCGGCTTTCTCCGGGGCCT
>JBFLWB010000047.1 GCA_040758155.1 Thermodesulfobacteriota bacterium | reverse complement strand
AGACCGTCTCGAATCGCGTCGCGCCCGGGAAAATCCTCGGCACGTCCTTGTCGGGGTTGTTGAGGTCGCATCCGACGGCGGCCGGTGCGGGGGAGGGACCGAGGAGAAGCACGAAACATACGGCCGCTGCGGCCAGGGATAGAAGACGGATTGACGGTTTGCGCGCCATGCGAACCCTCCGATAGGTGGACTACACGTCGAAACGGTGGCTGCCGCGGAAGATGACCCGGCCTTCCTTCCGGACCGTGAGCCGCACTTCCCAGTCTCCGGGCATCACGATGTTGACGGGCACGAGGTAGTCTCCTTTTTTCGAAAGCTTGCAGGGTTGATCGCCCGTTTCGTGGGCGCCCCGCATGGAAGGCATGCCGGAGTCGGCCAGGACTTCCATGGAGGTGTTCTTCTTGCCGTCCGGACCGAAGATCGAAACTTTCAGGATCGCGATCCCCATCTTCGGTTTCTTGTCGAAGCCGTAGATCAGGTACCCGTCGCTGCCGATCGGGACCTTCTTGCCCGGCGCGGGCATCGGGGGAAAAACCGGCTGCTCCCCGGTTTCGACGGCGGCCGGCGCCTTCGCGCCGTGCTGGTGCCCGTCCTGCGGATGGCTTTCATGCGCGGCTGCATGGAGGAGCGGGTGCGGAAGAGCGATCCCAAGCACCACCAAGGGAAGGATGAAAGCCGATTTGCCGCGGATCATGTCTGCCTCCATTACCTGCTTATGATTATAGAACAAATGATTCCGGGGGGCCGCTGACGCGGCCCCCCGGATCCTGAAAGCGGTTTCCTACGAAATTTACTTCGGTCCGACGCCATCCCCGATATCCGCAAGCTCGAGCTGGAAGGACGGTTCGAACAATACGCCGTCCCAGGTCGGCTTCGGGGTGGGAGCCAGCACGATGTTCCCCGGCACCATGGAGTCCCAGCGCAGCAGCATGGCGTGGTCCTCGTGCATGGTGTTGTGGCAGTGCGTCACATAGTACCCGAGGAAGTCGCGTGCCCGGTAGGCGGCCTCGATTTCCTTGCTCTCCTCTTCGGGCCCGATCCGGTACATGTCCTTGCGCGCCCACATCTCCCATTCCGGGGGAGGATTGCCGCCACGGGTGAGGATGATCCCTTCCTCGAAGTGGATGTGGACCGGGTGCGTCCATCCGCGGCCGCCCGTGATCGTGAACACCTGGAGGGCGCCGCGCTGGATGATGGAGATACGCTGTATCGTCGCGGCGTTCCGCTGCCCGCCGTCGACCTTGATGAACCACGGCCCGTGCAGGCCGCTGACCGGGTCGACGCCGCCGCCCGAACGGACGAACTCGAAGGTGTGGTGCTTCGCGGTATTCAGCGAAACGTCGTTCACCGTGTTGGCAACGCGATCGATGGCCAGCGGGATCATCTTGAGCTTGCCCGGCTCGTAGTCGGCCGGATCCATCGAGAGGTCCGTGCCGGCGTAGGCATGGACTCTCAGCTCCATGATCTTGCCGACGCCCGGGTCGCCGTTGACCCAGCGGGTGGCGGTCGGTGTGGGGGCGTAGGCTCCGGAGAGGATGTCCGCCAGCGGGACCTTGCCCTTGGTTCCCTTGCCGTCCTGGTGCTCCAGGACGTTGACCATGTAGACCTTGTCGCCCGGCTGGATGCCGTGCTTGCTGAAGTCGACGACGATGTCGTACCGCTCGGCGATGGTCTGGGCGGGGAGCAGCCCCTTCCATCTGTCGGGATTGCCGTCGTGGAAGACGTCCATGACGCCGTCGAAAGCGACCGTGTGCTCCAGGAGGTTGCCGTCGTTGGCGACCATGTGGAAGGGCACGCGGTTGTAGGAGACGTTGGAGCCCGGCGGGCCCGGCAGCTCTCCGGTGTTGGTCATGTCCCGTCAAGTGTGTAAATCGGTGAACAGGTTCTCATCCTCGATTTATCTCGCGGCTGCCAACGGGATTGGGATCATTTCCAGCCTTCCCGTCACTTTCGCCAGCGATTCCGCGCTGAAGTAGCGCTTCGCCACCTGCCACTCGTCATGCTGCTCGGAGAGCACAGAACCCACCAAGCGCACGATCGATTCGGTGTTCGGGAAGATCCCCACCACGTTCGTGCGCCGCTTGATCTCCTTGTTCACCCGCTCCAGCGGATTGTTCGACCAGATCTGCCGCCAATGCTCCACGGGGAAGGTCACATACGCCAGCACATCGTCTTCCGCCTCATCCATCAGCTCCGCCAGGCGAGGGAACCGGTCCCGGAAGGAGTCCGCCACACGGCGCCACTGCTCTCGGGAGCTGACCGCATCCGGCTGCGCGAAGACGGTCCGGATCGTGGTGGCCACCATCATCGCCGCGGACTTCGGCACGTGGGCCAGCGCGTTGCGCATGAAGTGCACCCGGCACCGCTGCCAGCAACTCCCCGACAGCGTCGCCGCGATCGCGTTCTTCAGCCCCTGATGGGAATCGCTGGTCACCAAGCGAACCCCTTTCAGGCCACGGGACACCAGGCTGCGAAGAAACTGGAGCCAGAATCCCCCGTCCTCGGAAGGGCCTACGTCCAGCCCCAGGACCTCCCGCTCTCCCGTTCCGGTCACCCCGATGGCGATCACCACGGCCGTCGACACGACGCGCCCCTCCTGCCGGACTTTCAGGAATGTGGCGTCCAGCCAGACATACGGATACTCCTCGGTCAGGCGACGGTTCTTGAACCGCTCGACCTCATCGTCGAGTTCCTCACACAACCGCGAGACCTGGCTCTTGCTGATCCCGGTCATGCCCAGCGCCTTGACCAGGTCGTCCACCCGCCGGGTGGAAACACCATGGATGTAGGCTTCCTGGACAACGCCCACCAGGGCCCGCTCCGCACGCCGCCGCGGCTCCAGCAGGCTGGGGAAGAACGAGCCGTCCCTCACCCGCGGGACCTGCAGTTCCACCGTCCCCACCCGCGTGTCCCACTGGCGGGGGCGATACCCGTTCCGTTGTCCAGCGCGCTCCGCCGTCCGCTCGTGCTTCTCCGCCCGAAGATGCTGGGAAACCTCAAGATCCATCAGCGTTTGCCCCAGGATCCGGACCCCATCTCGCAGAAAATCCACGTCGCCGGTCATCTCCGCCTTGCGCAGCAAATCCGTCAATGCCATCCTGAGGTCGTCGGCCATCGTTGCGGTGTCCTCCTTCTTTCCGTGTCTTTGGCGAGATCACGAAAAGATGAGAACCACGCGGTGGCCGGCACTGTCAACCGCCAACCCAACCCCATTGCCGATTTACACACTCACGGGGACTCTAACAAAAATGGTGGCGGTGCAGGGAATTGACCGCCTGGGGCTCGGCTATGCACGGCCATTGCCCCTCATGCTTTATCCTACGGGGTACCCCAGGGAGCGCCTCGTATTCGGGAGTGGGGCGCCATGAGCGGCGCGGCTTCGGGCTGACGCGCTCCCGTGCGTCGCGCTGATCTCCCCGCGTGCCGTATCGATGCAGGGGACCCCAGCGGTCAGGTTTTCCTGAATCCGCGGGCGGGGCTCCTGCTCGTCGGCGCCCGAAGCCGGTTCAATTCCCTGATGGAAGGTGGAAGAAAAAATGGTGGCGGTGCAGGGAATTGAACCCCGGACACTGCGGATATGAGCCGCATGCTCTAACCGTCTGAGCTACACCGCCACGCGTTGCGGAATTTTTAATTATAGGGCAAGCCGCCGGGATGTCAAATGAAAGCCGCCCTTCACCGCATCCAGAGGACCCGCCATTGCGTTGCCCCGCTGAGGACTTTTCCCCGGTCCCGGGAGGCCATTCCGAAACGGGGAGCGTCGTGCCTCCTTCGGTCGATCAGCAGGTCCTGCGCGGAAGCTCCGGTGTGCGGCGACCTCCAGGCGAGCTGCAGGGTATCCTCCATTTGCG